>VAXX01000494.1 GCA_005885115.1 Actinomycetota bacterium
GGTCGGGTTGCACCGGGCGGCGTACCTGCTGTACCTGCACCGGGAACGGTTGCGCCGCTCCGGGGTCCTGATCGTCGGGCCGAACCGGGCGTTCCTGCACTACATCGCCGCGGTACTCCCGGCGCTCGGCGAGGTCGACGTCACCCAGTCCACCGTGGACGACCTGCTCGCGACGCCGGTACGGGGGACGGATTCCCTGGCCGCGCAACGGGTCAAGCACGATGCCCGGATGGCGCAGGTGCTGCGCCGGGCGATGGGCCGGTACGTCCGCAAGCCCACCGAGCCGATCACCGTCTCGGACGGCTCGTACCGCTGGCGGCTGTCGGCCGACGTGCTGCGCCGGGTGGTGGACGACGTCCGCCGGGAGGATCCGCCGCACGCGATCGGCCGGGAGCGGGTCCGGGCCCGGGTGGTCAGCCTGCTCCGCCGGCAGGCCGAGGCGCGCAGCGGCGACTCGCCCGGCGAGACGTGGGTACGCCGGATGGGCCGGGCCGCCCCGGTCGCGTCGTTCGTGGACCAGGTATGGCCGGCGGTGACCGCCGAGGGTCTGGTCTTCGAGCTGCTGAGCGAGCCGTCGGGCGCGGCGGACGGGATCCTGACCGACGACGAGCAGGCGGCTATCGGCTGGGCCAGGCCGCCGCGTTCGGTCAGGAGCGCCCGGTGGTCGGCGGCCGACGCGGTACTCGTCGACGAGGCGGCCGGGCTGATCGACCGGCTGCCCAGCTTCGGGCACGTGGTGCTGGACGAGGCGCAGGACCTGTCCCCGATGCAGTGCCGCGCGATCGCGCGCCGGTCCGAGCACGGGTCGATCACGCTGCTCGGTGACCTGGCGCAGGGTACGGCGCCGTGGGCGGCGACCGACTGGGCCGCCACCCTGACGTACCTGGGTAAGCCGGGCGCGCCGGTCGTCCCGTTGACCACCGGCTTCCGGGTACCCGAGGCGGTGGTGACCCTGGCGAACCGGCTGCTGCCGGCGCTCGGGGTGGACGTACCGGCGGCCCGTTCGCTGCGGCGCGACGGCTGGCTGCGCATCGTCCCGGTGGACGAGGTCGGGACCGGCGTCGTGAAGCAGGTACGCGAGGCGCTGGAGCAGGACGGTTCGGTGGGGGTGATCGCCGCCGACGATGCGGTGCCGGGGCTGCGTACCGTGTTGACCGCCGCCGGGCTGGACTTCGGCGGCGCCGAGGACGAGCAGCGGCTGACGGTACTGCCGGCGACGCTGGCCAAGGGTCTGGAGTACGACCACGTCATCGTGGTGGAGCCGGCCCAGATCGTCGCGGCCGAGCCCCGTGGCCTGCACCGCCTGTACGTCGTCCTGACCCGCGCGGTATCCCGCCTCGCCGTGGTCCACCAGGCCCCGCTACCGGTCCCGCTGCGCGCGACGCCGTGACAGGATCCTCCCTGAGGACAGGAGGACGACATGAAGATGACCCAGCACAAGCCCGGCACCCCGTCCTGGGTGGACCTCGCCTCGCCGGACGTCGAGGCGACGAAGGCGTTCTACACGGGGCTGTTCGGCTGGCAGGCGTACACCGTGCCGGACCCGGGTGCCGGCGGGTACACGATCCTGCGGAAGGGCGAGGACTCGGTCGCGGCGATCGGTCCGGTCCAGGGCGAGGGGCAACCGCCGGTGTGGAACTGGTACGCGGCCACGGCCGACGCCGACGAGACGGCCCGCCGGGTCGAGGCGGCCGGCGGCAAGATCCTGTCGGCGCCGTTCGACGTCCTGGACGCCGGACGGATGGCGGCGTTCCTGGACACCAGCGGCGCCCCGTTCACGGTCTGGCAGGCGAATCAGATGCCGGGTGCCGGCGTCGTCCACGAGCCCGGTTCGCTGGAGTGGGTCGAGCTGATGACCCGCGACCCCGAGGGCGCGGTCGAGTTCTACACCCGGGTGTTCGGCTGGGGTACCGAGGTCAGCACCGACCCGGCGATGCCGTACACCCAGTTCACGGTGGATGGCGAGTCGGTCGCCGGGATGATGTCGATGGTCGGCGACCAGTGGCCGGCCGAACTTCCCGACCACTGGATGGTGTACTTCGCGGTCGAGGACGTCGATGCCACCTGCGCCCGGGTACCCGAGCTGGGTGGCACGGTCGCGCAGCAGCCGATGGACATCCCCGGGGTGGGCCGGTTCGCGGTCGTCATCGACCCGGTCGGCGCGCACTTCTCCGTGCTCAGGATGGCCGGATAGGGACGACGAGGGGGCCCTGGGCCCCGTCGAGCACCCGTACCCGGGCCCGGTAGTGCTCACCGAGCAGCGCCTCGGTGAGCACCGCCCGGGGCGGCCCGGTGGCGACCACCCGCCCCTGGGCCAGCAGCACCATCCGGTCGGCGTACTCCCCGGCGATCGACAGGTCGTGCATGGTCGAAAGGACCGTCAGTCCCCGGTCCCGGCGCAACTGGTCGACCAGCTCCAGGACGTCCTGCTGGTGGCCGATGTCCAGGGCGGTGGTCGGCTCGTCCAGCAGCAGCAGGGTCGCGCCCTGGGCCAGCGCCCGGGCCAGGAACACCCGCTGGCGTTCCCCGCCGGACAGCGACTCCAGCCGGCGCCCGGCGAACCCGGCGAGGTCGAGCCGGGCCAGTACCGCCTCGACCGCGGCCAGGTCGGCGGGCGACTCCCGACCCAGCGGCGGGATGTACGGGGTCCGCCCGAGCAGGACGTAGTCCAGGACCGCCATGCCCGGCGGTACCGCCGGGGTCTGCGGGACGGTGGCGAGCAGCCGGGCCCGGTCCCGCCGCTTGAGCCCGGCCGCCGGCCGGTCGAACAGGGTCATCGCGCCCGCGTACCGGACCAGCCCGCCGACCGCCCGCAGCAGCGTCGACTTGCCCGCCCCGTTGGGCCCGATGACGGTGACCCATTCGCCGGACTCGACGGTCAGGTCCGTCGGCCGCAGGATCTCGTGTCCGTCGATGGTTACCGAGAGGCCGGACAGCGTCACCGCGCTCACCGCAGCCGCCGGCTGGTCCGCAGGACGAGGATGAAGAACGGCGCGCCGAAGAACGCGGTCACCACGCCGATCGGGATCTCGTTCGGGGTGAGCAGGGTACGGCCGGCAAGGTCGGCCAGGGTCAGGAACGCGCCGCCGAACAGCATCGACAGCGGCAGGATCACCCGGTAGCTGGCCCCGGCGAGCAGCCGTACGGTGTGCGGCACGATGATCCCGACGAACCCGATCAGCCCGGAAACCGACACCGCCGCGGCGGTACCCAGCGACGCGGCGACGATCAGCAGGTACCGGGTACGCACCGGATGCGCCCCCAGGCTGCGCGCCTCCTCGTCACCGACCGACAGCACGTCCAGCGCCCGGCCGTGCGCGACGATCACGGTACCGGCGACGACCACGTACGGCAGCAGGAGCAGGACGTCATGCCAGCCGGCCGTGCTCAACCGGCCGAGGATCCACGAGTACACCTCCCGGATGGTGTCCACGTACCGCTGCTGGAGGAAGCTCTGCCCGGCGGTGAGGAAGCTGCCGACCGCGACCCCGGCCAGTACCAGGGTCGCCGGGGTCCGGTACCGGCCGCCCAGCCCGTACGTGAGCCCGACCGCGCCCAGCGCGCCGACGAACGCGGCCACGGGTACGGCCGAGGTCGCCGTGAACGAGTGCGTGAGGACGAACGCCACCGTCGCGCCCAGCCCCGCGCCGGCCGCCACCCCGAGCAGGTACGGGTCGGCCAGCGGGTTGGTGAACACGCCCTGGTACGTGCCGCCGGCCAGGGCCAGCATCGCGCCGACGAGCAGCCCGAGGCAGACCCGGGGCAGCCGGAGCTCGGTGACGATCGCCGCCTCGCGCTCGGACAGTCCACTGTGGACGGACACGCCGGGTACCAGGTCGAACAACTGCGCCCCGACCGCGAGCGGGTTCAGCCGCACCGGTCCGAAGGCCAGGCCGGCGAAGGCCGCCACGAGTACCGCCGCCACCCCGGCGAGCAGCCACCGCGGCCGCAGCCCGGCCGGCCGGGTCGCGGTCACGACGCGGGGACCGCGCCCACCGCGTCGGTGATGGCCTTGAGCAGGTCGACCACGCGCGGCCCCCAGCGCGAGGCGATGTCGTCGTTGAGCGCCACGACCTGTCCCTTGCTGACCGCGGTCAGCCCGGCCCAGCCCGGCCGCGCCTTCACCGTCTCCAGGGACTGCTTGCAGCACACCGTGTCGGCCAGGAAGATCAGGTCCGGGTTTGCCTGAAGGAGGTACTCCTGGGAGAGCTGCGGGTACCCGCTGGCGGTCTTGTCCGCGGGGTCGGCGATGTTCTGCAGGCCGGCCAGCGTCATCAGCGAGCCGATGAAGGTCTTCGAGGTCACCGTGTAGAGCGTCGGGTCCAGCTCGTAGTAGTACGTCAACGGCCTGGTGCGCTTGGGCAGCGCCGCGACGAGCTGCTTGATCTGCTCGGCGACGTACTGCACCACGGCGTCGGCCTGCGGCCGCTGGCCGGTGAGCGTACCGAGGTCACGCAGTTGGGCGTACACGTCGTCGAGGGACCTGGCGGCGGGCGCCTGGTACACCGGGATCTTGAGCTTGGTCAGTTGCTCCTTGACCTTGTTGGTGTCCTCGGAGATCACCACGAGGTCGGGGTTCTTCGCCGCGATCGCCTCGACGTCGGGCTTGAACCCGGACAGGTTCGTGCGCGGCGCGTTGTCCGGGAAGTTGGACTGGTCGTCCACGGCGGTGACCTGGCCGGCGGCGTCCATCGCGTAGAGCATCTCGGTGGCGGTCGGCGACAGCGACACGATGTGCGTGGGCCGCGCGGTCAGCGTCACCCCGCCCGCGGTCGCGGGGAACTGCGGCGTGAACGAGGCGGCGCTGCTGTCCGACGGGGTGCTCGGCGTGGGGCCGCAGCCGGCCAGCAGGCCCAGGACGGCAACCAGCGCGATGGTACGTCGTTTCATGCGTCCTTCTGGTCCTCGTCGTCGCCGGCCAGCGCGGCCCGCAGCTTGTCCCGTTCCTCGCGCCGCCGGGCCATGGTCTGGTCGAGGTACGCGATCATCTGCAGCCGCCAGGTCCGCAGCAGGACGAACTGCAGCGCGATCGAGGCGACCAGGGCGACCATCAGCTTGACGAAGATGTTCACCGGCGCGGGTACGGCGATCAGCACGAGCGCACACGCCACGAACAGCCCGAGCCGACCCAGGGTGTACTTGACCAGCGGGTTCATCAGGCCCACACCTGCTGCGGTTCGGCGCGCCGCTGGGCCAGCGGTACCGGGGCGTCGTACTCCCGGACGACCTCGTACCGGGTGTTGCGCTCGACCGGCCGGAAGCCGGCGTCCCAGATCAGGTGCAGCAGGTCGTCCCGGTGCATGGTGTGCGGGGTGCCGTAGTGGTCGGCGTCGTGCGTGATCTTGTACTCGACCACCGAGCCGTCCAGGTCGTCCACCCCGAAGTTGAGCGACAACTGCGCCACCGACAGCCCGTGCATCACCCAGAAGCACTTGACGTGCGGGACGTTGTCGAACAGCAGCCGGGACACCGCGAAGGTCTTCAACGACTCGGCCGGCGCGGCCATGGTCGTCCGTTCCTGGAGCCGGTTGCGGATCTTCCCGTCCGCGGCGTCGACGAAGTCGTGCTGGTACCGCAGCGGGATGAACACCTGGAACCCGCCCGTTTCGTCCTGCAGCTCGCGCAGCCGCAGTACGTGGTCCACCCGGTGCCGGTGCTCCTCGATGTGCCCGTACAGCATCGTGCTCGGGGTCTTCATGCCCTTGCCGTGCGCCAGCCGGTGGATCCGCGACCAGTCCTCCCAGTGCGTGGCGTGGTCGACGATGTGCTGGCGGACCTCCCAGTCGAAGATCTCCGCGCCGCCTCCGGTCAGCGACTCCAGCCCGGCGTCCATCAGTTCGTCCAGGATCGCGTCGGCCGGCAGGCCGGAGATCTTCTCGAACCATTGGATCTCGGTGGCGGTGAAGCACTTGAGGGAGACGTTGGGCAGCGCGGCCTTCAGCTCGCGCAGCACCCGGGGGTAGTACTTCCACGGCAGCGTCGGGTGCAGGCCGTTGACGATGTGCAGCTCGGTGAGCTGCTCGTCCTCCATCTCCTTCGCCTTGGCCACCGCCTCCCCGACGCGCATCGTGTACGCGTCCTTCTCGCCCGGCTTGCGCTGGAAGGAGCAGTACGCGCACGAGGCCGAGCAGACGTTGGTCAGGTTCAGGTGCCGGTTGACGTTGAACATCACCCGGTCGCCGTTGCGCTCGGTCCGGACGTGGTGCGCGAGCCGGCCCAGCCAGGCCAGGTCGTCGCAGGCGTACAGGTCGATGCCGTCCTGGCGGGACAGCCGCTCCCCGGGGTACACCTTGGCTTCCAGCTCATCCTTGCGACCGGCGTCCACCTGCACCACGTTCCCTTCCCGGTACCGTCGTGGGCCGGCACTTGGGGCCGGACCAGCCAGGCAGCGTCCGTTTGACTGTACGCGGCGCCCCTTCGACACCGTTCGTTGGCCGTTCCCGCACGATCGATACCTCCGCCGGAGGTGACGGAACTGGTCGATATGAGGTAGACCAGAGGGGGGCAGGAACGGCGGGCTGGGGAGCTGATAGTGGACGCGGGTGTACGGCGGTCGGTACGCCGGTTTGCGTGGCCTGTCGTGTGCGGCGCCCTGTGCGTCCTGATCGCCCGGCCCGCGTACGCCGACCCGGTCACCGGCACCGGCGTACCCGATCCCGGTCCGCCCCCGGTCGCCTCGGCGCCACTGGTACCGGCCGCGCCCACGGCCGTCCCGGCGGTACCGGCCGACACCGGACCGTTCGCCACCCAACTGTTCGCGCTGCGTACCCAGGTCGCTGTGCTCGGGGAGCGGCTGACCCGAACCAACCTCGACCTCGCCGCGGCGCAGCAGGCCACCGCGTCGACGTACCAGGCGTGGCAGGACGCCGCGGACCGGGCCACCCGGCTCCAGCAGCAGGCGGACGACGCGACGGCGAAGGCGTACAAGCAGGCCACCGAGCTGGGTCCGTTGGACGGGTACGCCAACGACCTCAACCAGTTGGGCCAGCTCGCGCCCGGTTTCGGGCCGGGCGGGTCGCCGATCAGCGAGTCGATCGTCGAGGACGCGGCGAAGGCGGCCCAGCTCGCGTCCACCGCGCACGAGGCGTACCTGTCGGCCCGGGCCACCGAGCAGCAGCTGACCGACCAGCGGACCGGCGTCAGCACCCAGTTCGCCCAGCAGTCCCAGGCGCTGGCCGACCTGACGGCCCGCAACTCCGCCGCGGTGACCGCCGCCGACACCGCCCAGCAGGCGGCCGACGCCCGGATCGCCGGGCAGTTCAACGCGGGCAGCAACGTCAAGGGGTACGCGCCCAACCCG
>VAXX01000029.1 GCA_005885115.1 Actinomycetota bacterium
CTTCCCCCAGTGCGGCCGGCCACCGAGGTCCCGGGCCACCTGCTCGAAGGCCCGGAAGTACGGCTCGTACGGCATCCCGACGTACTGGTGGACGGCCAGGTACGCGCTGTCCCGCCCGTACCCGTGGGACAGCCAGATGTCGTCGGCCGCGGTGAACCGCACCTCGACCGGGAAGATGACCGGGAACGGCAGCCGGTCGACGATCTTCCGCAGCTCCGTGAAAGCGTCCCGGAGAGCCGACCGGGGCAGCGCGTACTCCATCTCCGTGAAGCGGACCCGGCGCGGGGTGCAGAAGACCTCGTACGACGGCGCGGTGTAGACCCGTGGGGACAGCGCCCGGGCCTCGATCCTCGCGATCGTCGGGACCGTACCGGGGAACCGCCGGCCCACCCGGCAGGCCGCCCCGAAGACGGTGTTGGACAGGAACGAGTCGTCCAGCCAGCCCCGGAACCGGCCCAGTGGCCGGTCGTCCACCGGTACCCGGTTGTTGGCCTTGGTCTGGAGCCGGTCGGTGTACGGGAACCAGTACATCTCGAAGTGGTCGTTGCCCTCGACGTGCTCGTCCAGCCCGGCGAACACCTCGTCCACCCGGCCCAACCCCTCGTCGGCCCGCAGGACGAACGCGTCCACGCAGCGCAGGGTCACCTCGGTGAGGACGCCGAGCGCGCCGACCCCGACCCGTACCGCGTCGAAAAGGCCGTCGCCGCTCGTTGACCGCACGACGGTCCCGGTGCCGTCGACGAAGGTCAACGACTCGACGAACGTGGACAGGCAGCCGAGCCGGGCGCCGGTCCCGTGGGTACCGGTGGCCAGCGCGCCGGCGACGGTCTGCACGTCGATGTCGCCGAGGTTCGGCAGGGCCAGGCGGTGCTCGGCGAGCACCCGGTTGAGTACCGACAGCGGCATCCCGGCCTGGACGGTGACCAGCTTTCCGTGGACCGCGACCAGGCCGGCGAGGTGGTCCAGGCGCAGCCGTACGCCCTCGGTCAGCGCCGCCGCCGTGAACGAGTGGCCGCTGCCGACCGGCTTGACGGTCCGCCCGTCGGCGTGGGCCTGCTTGACCAGCGCCGCGACCTCGGCGGTACCGCGCGGGGTAACGGTTTCGGCGGTGTCGCGCTGGTTGCCGGCCCAGTTGCGCCAGTTCTCGCGGCTCATGTGAAGGATCCTCGCGTATTGTGGCAGTCGGGAGCAAGACGGCGGGCGAGGCGTACGACCCGTCCGCTCGTTGCTATCGGTAGGTTTGAAACCGTAGCTGTGGAAGGAGCGCCGACAAGGTGAGCACTGAGGCCTCGACCCGGCCGCTGCGCCGGGTACCCGTCCAGGGCCGCAGCTTGGCCCGGGTGCAGCGGATGCTGGACGCCTGCGCCGAACTGGTCGACGAACTGGGGTACGAGGCACTGACCACCACGCTGCTCGCCGAGCGCGCCGGCGTCGCGATCGGCTCGGTGTACCAGTTCTTCCCGGACAAGCGGGCGATCGTCCAGGCCCTGGCGCTGCGCAACCTGGAGGCGTACCTGGCCCGGCTGGACGCCCGCTCGGCCCAGGTCGAGTACGCCCACTGGTGGGACGTGGTGGACGCGGCCATCGATGAGTACATCGCGATGCACCGCGAGGTGCACGGGTTCCGGACGCTGCACTTCGGCGACGTGGTGGACGTACACCTGCTCGACGCCGAACGCGACAACAACACGATCATCGCCGAGCAGCTGGCCGGGTTGCTGGTCAACCACTTCGGCGCGGCGGCCGGGGAGCGGCTGGACTTCGCGCTGGCCATCGCGGTCGAGGCCGGCGACGCGCTGATCAAGCTGGCCTTCCGGCGCGATCCCGACGGCGACGAGGCGGTACTGACCGAGGCCAAGGCGCTGATCCGGGAGTACCTGCACCGGCACGTCAACACGATCGCCCGCCCCAGCTAGAGGAACGTCTTCCCCTCGCCCCGGTAGGTCGGCACCGCCGCCGCGATCGACTCGCCCTCGACCAGGTGCAGGACGTCGACGTGTTCGCACAGCTCGCCGGCCTTGGCGTGGCGGAACCAGACCAGGTCGCCGATCGCCAACGCCTCGGCGGCCGGCCCGACGACCGGCGTCTGTACCTCCCCGGCGCCCTCGGTGCCGGTCAGGGCCAGCCCGGCGGGTAGCCACGGGGTGGGCTGCCGGGTCCGGCCGGTCTGGCCCGAGGCGATCCAGCCGCCACCGAGTACGGTCGCGATGCCGGGACCGGGGCGGCGTACCACCGGTAGCGCGAAGAACGCCGCGGGCTCGGGCCGCCAGGCCCGGTACGCGTCGAACAGCGTCGGCCCGTACAGGCCCGATCCGGCGGTCACCTCGGTCACCGCGGGGTCGGCGGCGGTGGCGGCGATGCT
>VAXX01000495.1 GCA_005885115.1 Actinomycetota bacterium
TGCGCCGGTACGATGTCGCCGCGCTGGGACTCCGTCTCGGCGTTGTACCGCTTGACGAACTCCATGATGTTCACGCCGTGCTGGCCGAGCGCGGGACCGACCGGCGGCGCCGGGGTGGCCTGGCCCGCCGGCAACTGAAGCGTGAAGGTCTTGACGAGCTTCTTCTTCGGAGGCATGGCAGTCTTCCTGGGCTTGGATGATGGATTTCGTAGCTCTGGCCGCGTCGCACGGTTCGACGCGGCCGGACACTACAGGGTACCGCGACAGATTTAGATCTTCGCGACCTGGTTGAAGTTGAGCTCGACCGGGGTCTCCCGGCCGAAGATCGACACGAGTACCTTCAGCTTCTGCTGGTCGGCGTTGATCTCGCTGATCGTGGCGGGCAGCGAGGCGAACGCCCCGTCGGTCACCGTCACCGAGTCGCCGACCTCGAAATCGAGCACCTTGATCTCCGGCTTGGCCTTCGACTTCTCGGTGGCCACCGCCGGCGCCAGCCACTTGATGACCTCGTCGAGGGACAGCGGGGCCGGCCGGTCGGCCCGGTCGGTGGCGCCGACGAAGCCGGTGACTCCGGGGGTGTTGCGCACGCAGGAGTACGACTCGGGCGTCAGGTCCATCCGGACCAGGATGTACCCGGGGAAGACCTTGTTCTGGACGTTGAGCCGCTTGCCGTTCTTGACCTCGACCTCCTCCCGGGTCGGCACCTCGACCTGGAAGATGTAGTCCTCCATGTCGAGGCTGGTGATCCGGGTTTCCAGGTTGGTCTTGACCTTGTTCTCGTACCCGGCGTAGGAGTGGACCACGTACCAGTCCCCGGGCGCGAAGCGCAGCGACTGGCGCAGCGCCGCGACCGGGTCCTCGTCGGGGTCCGCGGTGGCGACAGCGGTGCTCGCCGGCGGCGGAGCCTGGGTCGACCCCGGGTCCGTGGACTCGTCGACCTCGGTGACGTCGTCGGTGTTGCCGGCGATCTCGTCGTACTCAGGCACTAGCTCTTCCCTACTTACTTCTTGGTGCCGCCGAAGACGTGCAGCACTCCCCAGGCGAACGCGGCGTCCAGCGAGGCGACAACCGTCAGCATGATGGCGACGAAGACGATGACCACCGACGCGTACGTCAGCAGCTCCTTGCGCGTCGGCCAGATCACCTTACGCAGCTCGGCGACGACCTCACGGAAGAACCGGAGGAGTCGGCCGAAGATTCCGATCCGCTCCTCGGAGCGTACCGCCTCGCTGTCGACCTTCGTCTTGGTCTTGGTGGCCGTGCCGCCGCGGCGCCCGCGGCTGACCGGCGCCTCGTCCTCGTCGTCAGCGTTCGCGTCGTCGGCCAGATCGTCCTGCGCCAGGGCGTCGTCGCTGTCCAGGGCCTCGTCGTCGACCAGGAGTTCGTCCTCGTCGACGGCGTCCTTGCCCCGCCGCCGCTTGCTCGTCGCCACTTCGCCCTCTTCCGTGTCGCGGGGTGGTTGTCACGCGCCGCCAGTCGCCGGCCACGCGCTGCCCCGCCGGCCGCGCGAGCACACCGACGCGACGGGGTAACGGGCCCGGCCGCCCCAGTGACCAGGTACGGGGTCGGCTACCGGATCCGCAGGGGCGACAGGACTCGAACCTGCAACCTGCGGTTTTGGAGACCGCTGCGCTACCAATTGCGCCACACCCCTAAGCGGGAATCAAACTCCCGGCACGGTCGGCCAGGGGGCGACCGCCATTCCGAGCACCTTCTCCCCCGCGCAGGTGGCGGTCAGGACGAGCTCGGGGTACGGCTCGCCGTCGCGTACCGTCGCGGTGACCATGAGCTCGGTGCCCTCGTCGGTGTCCGGTACGGGGACCGGCCGGGTGAACCGGACGCGCAGGTCCACGATCGCGGCCGGGTCGCCGGTCCACTCCACGACGGCGCGCGCGACCAGGGCCATCGTGTACATCCCGTGCGCGATCACCCCGGGCAGTCCGACCCCGGTGGCGATCCGGTCGCTCCAGTGGATCGGGTTGAAGTCGCCGGACGCGCCGGCGTACCGGACCAGCTCGGCCCGGGTGATCCGGTACGTCCTGGGTGCCAGTTCCATGCCGGTCACTCTCCCCGTACCACAAGCTTGTTCCACGTGCTCACGACCGGTTCGCCGTGCTCGTCCACCATGTCCGTACGGCTGGTCAGGAAGTCGTTGCCGGCGCGGCTGGTGATCTGCTCGATCGTGGTGGTACAGGTGATCCGGTCGCCGGCGTACATCGGGCGGGTGTACGCGAACCGCTGCTCGCCATGGACGACCCGGGAGAAGTCCAGACCCAGGCCGGGATCGGCGGCCATCGATTCCAGGCCGGCGCCGGCGAGCACGATCGGGAACGTCGGCGGGGCGATCACGTCGGGGTACCCCAGGGCCCGGGCCGCCTCGGGATCGAGGTACGCCGGGTGGGCCGCCCCGACGGCGAGCGCGAACTCCCGGATCTTCTCCCGCCCGACGAGGTACGGCAGCGCCGGTGGGTACGCGTGGCCGGCGTACGAAGGATCAAGCATGGCCCGAACCTACCCCAACGCGAAGCGGCGACACCGGAGCCGGTGCCGCCGCTGGCGAAGTCGGAGCTAGCGGGTCTCGCGGTGCAGCGTGTGCTTGCGCTCGCGCGGGCAGAACTTCTTCAGCTCCAGCCGGTCCGGGTCATTGCGCCGGTTCTTGCGCGTGATGTAGTTCCGCTCCTTGCACTCCGTACACGCCAGGGTGATCTTCGGACGGACGTCGGTCGCCTTGGCCACGGCGGGGTGCCTTCCTCACGGGGTTTACATTCGGCAGTCCAGCCTAGACGCACCCAGGCGGAACACGCAAAACGAGCGCTGACAGCGCTCGGGTGGATCGCATCCGGAACGGTCCCGGATGAGTAGCGGTGGCCGGACTTGAACCGGCGACACAGCGATTATGAGCCGCTTGCTCTGCCATCTGAGCTACACCGCCGTGGAGCCCCCTTACGGAATCGAACCGTAGACCTTCTCCTTACCATGGAGACGCTCTGCCGACTGAGCTAAGGGGGCCTGCGCTTCCCACCGGAAGACGCACCCGCGTAAGAGTACACAACCACCGTACCGATCGCGAAACCGGTATCGGGGCGATTCCCAGGCGCTGCGGGCGGCCGGGCCGGCCGCCCACGCGTCACGGGACCGCGCGCAGCCGCCGTACCTCCCCGCCGACCGAGGTCGGCTCCGGCTCGGTCTGCGCGGCGAACCACGCCTCCAGTCGGTCGTACGACAGCGGCCGGCTGAACAGGAAGCCCTGCCCGATGTCGCAGCCGATCTCCTCCAGCAGGCTCAGCGTCAGCTCGCTCTCCACGCCCTCGGCGACCACGGTCAGCCCGAAGTGCCGGGACAGGTCCACTACGGCCCGGACGATCGCCAGGTCACCGGGGTCGGTCGCCATGCCCTGGACGAAGGCCCGGTCGATCTTGACCTCCTCCACCGGTAGCTTGCGCAGGTGGGACAGCGAGGAGTAGCCGGTGCCGAAGTCGTCCACGGCCAGGCGTACCCCCAGTTCGTGCAGCCGGCGCAGGGTGGGCAGCCTGGCGCGGGGGCACGCCGTACTCATCGAGCAGCGCGGACACCCGGGCCGGGAACCCGGGGTCCAGCAGGGTACGCGAGGACAGGTTCACCGCGACGTTCAGCGGCCGGCTGGCGTCGGCCCACTGGCGGCAGCGGCGCAGCCCCTCCCTGAGCACCGTCTCGGTCAGCCGGTTGAGCTGGCCGGTGTGCTCGGCGACCGCGACGAAGTCCTCCGGCGCGACCGAACCGTGCGCGCCGTGGTCCCACCGGGCCAGGCATTCGACCCCGACGAGCTGCCGGCCGGAGAGCGTGACCTTGGGCTGGAAGACCACCTCGAGCTCGTCGTTCTCCAGCGCCCGGCGCAGGTCGCCGGCCAGGCCCAGGCGCCGCGCGGAGCGCGACTCCAGCCCCAGGTTGAAGATCTGCACGGCGGAGAAGACCGTCTTGGCCGCATGGGTGGCGACGTCCGCGCGTTGCAGCAGGGCCGCGGGGTCCGAGCCATGATCCGGGTGTACGGCGATCCCCACGGCGGTATCCACGTCCAGCGTCAGCGAACCGAACTCCATCGGGTCCTGGAGCGCCTGGCGCAGCTCCCCGGCAAGCTCCGCGGCCTCGTCCAGCCCGACCATCCGCAGCGTCATCGCGAACTCGTCGCCACCGACCCGGGCGATGAGCGCTGCGGGCGGCGCGAGGCTACGCAGGCGTCGGGCCACCTCGGCGAGCAGCTTGTCGCCGGCGGCGTGCCCGAGCGACTCGTTGACGTCCCGCAGCCGCAGGCCGGTGAGCGAGTCGTGGTGCGCGTCGAAGCGCAGCCGGTCGACCAGCCGCGAGTTCTCCACCGCGACGGCGGTATGCGCGGCCACCGTCTCCACGAGCCGGATGTCATCAGCTCCGAACGTGGCCCGGTCGTGCAGCCGGTTGGTGACCTCCAGGCAGCCGATGACAGCCGAGCCGGACCGCATCGGTACCACGATGGCGTCCTTGATCCCGGCCTCGTGCAGGATCGCGCGCGACTCGTCGTCGCCCAACCGGGGACCGGCGGCCACGCTGGCCGCCGTCTCCACCGCCCGGGCCCGCAGCGCCTCCGGGGTGGCCGACAGGTCGATCAGGCCGGTGTCGTCGACCCGGGCGGACAGCAGCGTCTCCGGGTACCGGGCCTGGGCGGGCAGCCAGAGCGTGGCGCACTCGGCCTGGAGAAGCTCCCGGACCCGCCCGAGGAGGACGTCGGCGAGCGTCCCGTCGTTGCGGGTCTCGGCGATCACCCGGGTCAGGTCGTAGATCTCGGTCAGCGACTTGTGCTGGCGGAGGAACTGGGCGTACGCGCGATAGACCACCACGAGCGCGGCGGCGACCACGACGATCAGCAGCGCCGCCCACGGGCTGCGCTCGACCGCGAGCAGGATCACCAGGCCGACGGTCGTGGTGATCATGCCGACGACCAGGCTCGGCGTGCCGGTACGCAGCACCCGGCGGACCGACATGCCACCTTGGATCAGGGCGATCACGCCGATCACGGCGGCCACGGTGGACAGCACGTTGGCGCCGACCGCCGCGAAGACCACCAGCCAGGTCGACGGCGCGGTGTCGTGCAGCGGGCGGAAGGAGTACGCGATCAGCAGCGCGGCCGCGTTGCCGGCGACGATGTTGGCGAGGTTGAAGGCGAACTTGACCGGGATGATCCGGTTACGGGTCTGTACCAGCGCCAGTACCAGCGGGATCTCGCCGAGCGTGATGCGCAGCGCGTGCCGGCGGACCTCCAGGTTGATCTCCGTCGCCTCGACGATGAGGAACAGCCCGAGGAACAGCAGCGTGACCGGCAGCGGCGAGAAGATCGGCCGATGGTTGTGGTTGGCGACGACCGGTACGACGAGAATGACCGCCAGCGCCGCCAGCGGTGCCGTGATGAGCCAGGCGACGTTTTCCGGACGTCGAACCGTCTGCGGGCGGAACACCTGCGCTACCGGCCGGGAGGCCGACTCATCCCCAGGTGGTTTCGTCGGCGACCATCTCGCCCGGCAGATGCTGGGCGGGGATCACCTTGCCGTAGACGGTGGGCGGTGTGGTCGTCGCCTGGGCGACTCCACCGGCGAGGACTGCGAGGCCAGCACCCAGCGACACGGCCGCGACGACCCGCAACGCATAGCGGCGCAGTCTGCCTCGGTTCATGGGAAGCTCCTGTGTAGCGTAGGCGGCCCTTAGTAATCGCGGGGTTAGAGATGATGGTGCCACAACCAGGGTGCCCAGCAAAACAGGAACGGACATCGTGGGCCGCGTGGCCGCCATTTGCCAACCGGAAGTGAGTGGACTCTTTCCATCACACCGCGCCATTCCCGGCTAGAGGTCCAGAATTACATCGTACGAACGGTTAGTGGGAGGGGGCCGAACGGTGGACCACGACGGTGGGTACCCGCATTCCGCCCGTCCGGTTGCTCCCACCGCGCCGCGTCATGCCATTGTCGTCAGTATGGACAGCGCGGCGGGCGACGGTTCGGGGCAGCGCCCGGAACTGGACTGGGCGGCCCGGGTCCAGCGGCTGGAGGCCGAGGTCGACGGCCTGCGCCGGGCCATGCGCAGCCGGGCCATCATCGAACAGGCCAAGGGCTTCCTTTCGGCGGCGCTCAACTGCGGGCTGGACGAGGCCTTCGGGCACCTGGCCCGGCTGTCCCAGCACGAGAACCTCCGGGTGGCCGAGGTGGCCGCCCGGATCATCGGTACCGGCGTCCCGTCCGACCTGGACGACGCGGTTACCGACGAACCGCCAAGCATTGACGTACGACTATTCGATCCGTTGACGTACCTGCACGAGCCACCGGTGGATGACGACGCCACGGACGAAGCGGCGGAGTCGGTCCGGCTGCCGGTACTGCCGGCGGAGACGCGGGTACGCCTGCAGACCGCCGCCGCGGCGATCCAGTCCGCCCAGACCCTGTCCGAGCTCGCCGACCGGGTACGCGACGAGGGCGCCGGCTGGCTGGGCGTCGGCTCCGTCACGATCTGGCTCTCCGAACCCGACGGCGCGCTCCAGCTGACCACGTGTTCCGGGGTGTCGCCACAGGTCGCCAGCGACTGGCAGCGGATACCGTCGGGGGTCAGGGCGCCGGCCCGCGACGCGATCTCCCTGGACGAACCGGTGTGGATCGACGGCGGGGAGAGCCATGACTACGTGATCATGCGGGATGCCACCGCCGCGGCGAGCCTGCCGCTGCGCGACGACGGCAGACCGTACGGCGGCCTCAGCCTGGTCTGGGAGCAGCCGCACCCGTTCCCGGACGTGGAACGGCGCTATCTGACCGGGCTCGCCGCGCTGGTCGGGCGGCGGTACCGGAAGCTGGCCCGGGCGGCGGGTCAGCCGCCCGCACCGGGGCACTGGCTACAGGGCGTCCTCGACGCGCTCCCGGTGGCGACGTTCCTGCTCGCGCCGGTCCGCGACGACGGCCGGATCGTCGACTTCGTGATCGACTACGCCAGCCCGCAGTCCGGTGAGCCGTACGGGCAGCACCCGGCCGACCTGACCGGGCGGCGGCTGCTGGACGTGCGGCCCGAGCTGGCCGGTACCGGCGTCTTCGAGGCGTACCGGCAGGTGGCGCAGGCCGGCGGGGCGTGGCGCCAGGAAGCCCAGCCCGAACTGATCATGCTCGACGGGGTGACCGAGCAGCGTACGGTCAGCCGCTCGGCGGTACGGCTGGGCGAGGGGCTGCTGGTCGCCTGGCGTACCCACCATGCTGAGGCGCAACTGACCCGGCTCACCCGGGTCGAGGAGCTGGCCGACGTCGGGTACTTCGAGTGGGACCTGGTGTCCGGGACGGCGTACTGGTCACCCGGGCTGTACCGGATCCTGGACCGCAGCCCGCAGCGCGGCCCGCTCTCCCTCGACCAACTGCCCGACCATGTGCTCCCCGAGGACCTGCCGATCCTGGAGGACGACCTGCGTAGGTTGCTGGAGCGGCACCGGCCCGTCGATACCGTGCTGCGGATTCGGCTGCGCGGTGCGGAACGGACGGTCCGGGCGGTGCTGCGCCCGGTCGTCGACGGCCAGCGGGACCTGATCGCGATCTACGGCGTGGTGCAGGACCCGACCGAGCTCAACCGGCGTACCGAGGCCCAGCGGCGCAGCGAGCACGCGGCCAAGATACGGCGGATGCACGGCGGCGTGTCGCCGCGCCGGACCGGTGAGGCGCCATGTTGACGTTCCGACCGGAGCGCGCCGCCGACGGGGCTGTCCTCACGGTCGCCGGAGAGATCGACATGGCCACCGCGGAGAGCCTGTACGAGCAGGCCACCACCCTGGCCGCCAGCGGTACCCGGGTGCTCGTCCTGGACCTGGGCGGGGTGAGCTTCTGCGACTCGCTCGGGGTGGCCGCGCTGGTGCGGATCTACCGGCACGGCACCGGAGTCGGGTACCGGCTGCGGGTCACCAACGTCCGCGAGCACATCGCCCACGTACTCCAGATCAGCGGCCTGGACCAGGTGTTCGAGGTCCAGGCCGGCTGACCGGGGGCGTCAGTGCGACGCTGCCGGGATGACGTAGGTCGCGCCGCTTTTCAGCCGGTGTACCGCGAGCTCGGCGGGCGCGGAGGTGAGGTTGCGCGTGTCGGCGAGGACCCACCCGGGCCCGGCCGCGTAGGTGGCACCGACCCAGGTCGGGTGCAGGATCGGGATGACCGCCTTCATCACCGAGGCGAACGCGTCGCCGTCGGACTCGCGGTCGAACGTGGTGATCGTGACCGTGGTGCCCTCGAGCGAGCAGGTGCCCTGGTCGTGGTACCGGTACACGGACTCGTCGTGGGTGGCCGCCTTGGTGTACCGGGCACAGTTGAGGTCCTTGGCCACGACGGCGGCGTCCCGGCCCAGGTACGACGGCTGGGTGGGGTGGGCGATCAGGCGGGGAGCCAGCCAGCCGGCGGTCGCGGCGGCGGCCGCGAGAACGACGCCGGCACCGATGACGGTCAGCCGGGAACGGCGCGGCCGGCGGGGCGTCGGGTCGACGCTGACGGGGGCATCCTGAAGGGCAACCACGTGTACTCCCGGTAATCTCCTGTCCGGGCTTTCCGGACATATACCAACGGTATCCGCGCTTCTGATTACGCTCTGTCCTCCAACGGGTCAGCACCATCTGACGAAACCGGCGAGCGCTCCCCTGGGCGCTCGCCGGTTTCGTCAGATGGTGTCCGGTTACCTACATTGCTGATGCTGGGACGAAGGTGTAGCCGGCCGCCTGGATCCCCTCCACGGTCGTCTGGAGGTAGCTGACGTCCAGGTACGGGTGGAAGAAGAAGCTGGCCACCCCGTCACGTACCACCGTGTTGCGCTGCGCGGAGGCGATGATGTCGGCCGGCAGGCGCGGCGGGTGGTTGTTGAACGGCAGCAACTCGATGTTGCCCAGGTTCTCCGGCACCACGAGGACGCCGTAGATGTCCCGGACCGGGTACGGGAAGAACTGGCCGATGATCCGGGTGTTGTCCAGCGTGCCGCCGCGCAGGGCGCCCGAGGGGTACAGGCCCCGGTCGTACCGGACCTGGAAGGTCGCCGCGACCGCCCGGTTGTCCGGATCGCTGCCCGCGTAGTGCGGGAACTCGAAGATCGTCGGCTTGGCCAGGCCCGCCGCGGTGAACGCCGCGAAGCTGGCGTCGATCCGGCCCTGCGCCCAGGACTGGGAGTCCTCGGCCACCGGCCCGTCATAGACGACGTTGTTGGCCGCGTCGATGTGCGCCCGGTAGAACTCGAAGTCGTCCGCGCTCACCCCGTTGTACGGGTTGGCCACGTTGCTGTACTGGTGCGTGTAGCCGTGCATGAGCAGCGTCCCGCCGTGCGACTGCATGTACTTCAGCTCGGTGACGACCTGCGGCCGCTGGGCGAGCGGGTAGTCCTCGGCGACACCGTTGCTGTACGTGCCGTTCGGGTCCCGGTACCGCGGATATACCGCGACGGTGAACGGGATGCCCTTGCCGTACAGGTAGTTCGTCGTGGCCCGGAGCTGGGTCGGGTCCGCGTCCGGGCCGACGTCCTCGATCCGGACCAGGGCCCGGTGCCGTTCCACGGTCGTCGGGGCGAGCGCGGACATCAGGACATCGGCGAACGCGACATACCTGTCGTCCATCGTCATGTACGCGTACGGGATCTCGCCGAGGTACGTGAAGTTGCCGGCCTTGACGCCCCAGGGGAGGGTGGTGCCGTCGTCGCGTACCGCGTCACCGACGGATACCGCCTTCGTCGGGTCGCTGATCGAGGTGCCCATGATGCCGGCGCCGTTCTGCGGGTCGCGGGTGAACGACTGGCCCTTGTAGTTGACCTTCGACACGGAGGCGAAGTCGAAGCTGGTCCAGGTGAACCCGTGGGTACCGGCGAAGTTGGGGTCGCGGGCGGTCAACTGCCAGATGTTGTCGTACATCCACACGACCGGCTTGGTGGTGGCGTCGACGTCGTCGAGCAGGGCCACCGGCAACGGCTCGTCGTACGTGGAGCCGACGTAGACGACCGCGCTGAAGCTGGCCAGCTCACCGGCGGCGTAGTCCACCGCCGGCTGGGCGGTCCAGTCGCCGAAGTGCGAGCTGAGGTTCGCGGTCACCAGGGCGTACTGCTCGCCGAGGAAGGCGTACGGGCCGGTGCTGTCGTACAGGACCAGGGTCCTGCCGGTCGCGCCCGGGATGCCGGTGCCCGAGGTGGCGCCGGGCAGCGGGACGGCGGTGGTGGCGAACAGCGCCGCGCCCGAGGCCGGCGAGACGTTGCCGGCCGCGTCGAGCGCCTTCACCGTCACGGTGTAGCTGGTCGAGGGGGTGAGCCCGGTCAGCGTGACGCTCGGGGTGGTCGAGGTGACGACGGTCGGGCCGCCGGAGATCTGGTACGAGACGACGCCGACGTTGTCGGTCGAGGCGGCCCAGGACAGGTCCGCGGTCGTCGCGGTGACGGTGCCGACCATCGGCGCGCCCGGTGCGGTGGGTGGTGCCGTGTCCGGCGGGCTCGCCGTGGTGATCGACACCGGATCAGAGGCCGCGGACAGGTTTCCGGCCGCGTCCTTCGCCTTGACGGTGAAGGTGTACGCGGTGGACGGCGCCAGCCCCGTGATGGTGACACCGGCCGTGGTCGAGTTGACGACCGTCGGGCCGCCGGAAACCTGGTACGCCACGACGCCGACATTGTCGGTCGACGCGGCCCAGGTGAGGGCGACGGAGGTGATCGTGGGTACGCCGGCGACCGGGGTACCCGGCGTGGACGGCGGCGTCACGTCCGACGAGACGGTCGTGAAGGACCAGGCGTACGGGCTGCTCAGGGCGCCCGACGAGTCCTTGACCTTGATGGTGATGGTGTACCGGGTCAGGTTCGCCAGCACCGAGCGCGGGATGAACGTGACGGTCTTCGACGGCGCGTCGTACTGGTAGTACGCGTTGACCGCGGTACCCGTCGAGCTTTTCACGAAGGAGTACCGCAGCGATGCCGGGTCGATCGACGTGGTGAAGGTGAGCGTGGGGTGGACCGTCACCGGTACCCCTGTGGTGTTGTTCGTGGGGTTCACGGCCGCCACCGGCGGCACCGCCGCGGAGGCCGGCGTGCCCGCAACCCCCGCGACGACCGCGCCGGCCAGCACCGCGGCCAGCAGCTTGATCTTGCTTCGCACTCGTGCCTCGTCTCATTGCCTAGGGGCCCCGGACTTGTTACGGCGTGACGCAGTAGAGGTACGGCGTGACCGTCGCGTTGGCGCTGCTCGTCTTGCTCCAGGTGAAGACCCACTGCGAGTTCGTCTCGTCGCTCTCGTTCTGGTGCGAGGCCGACTGGCTGACCGTGCCGGCGTTGAGGACGAACCCGGCGCCCACGACGTTCTGCCCGGTCGGGCAGGCAACAATGTCGGTGCGGTTGCTGCCGGTCACGCTGAACTGCGCCTGGACGACCTTGGTCAGGTTGCTGCCGGCCGGACCCGTGGGCCCCTGCGGACCGGTCGGACCCGCCAGGCCGGTCGCACCCGTGGCACCCGTCGCGCCCTTGATCGTGCCGGTCTGGATCGTCCAGGTGGTGCTGCCGGTCTTCTTGTAGATCGAACCGTCGGTCGTGTTGAGGTACATGTCGTTGACGGCCGAGCCGGTCAACGTACCGGACGGGGCACCGGCACCGGCGAACCAGTGCGCGTTCGACAGACCGTCCGCGCCGGCCGGGCCGGCCGGACCCTGCGGGCCCGTCGCGCCCTGCTGACCCTGGGGACCCTGCGGGCCCGTGGCGCCGTCCTTGCCGTGCAGGGACGCCAGCCACTCCTCGGGAGTACCGGTGAAGAGGCCACTGTCGACCGCGAGCTGGTACGCGTCCTTGCCGTCGGTACCGTTGGCGCCGACGAGGGACTGCAACCAGTCCTGTACCGAGCCGATCGTCGGGTCGTTGGCGTACGCGATGTCGTACGCGCTGGCCCCCGGTACGCCCTGGATGCCCTGCGGCCCCATTTCGCCCTGTGGCCCCGTTGCGCCCTGGGGGCCCGTCTCGCCCTGCGGGCCCTGCGGACCGATGGCGCCGTCCTTGCCGTCGACGCCGGGTAGACCCTGGATGCCCTGCGGGCCGGTCGCCCCGGTGTCACCCTTCTCGCCCTTGTCACCCTGGATACCCTGCGGGCCCGTGGCGCCGGTGTCACCCTTGTCGCCCTGGATACCCTGCGGGCCCGTGGCGCCGGTGTCACCCTTCTCGCCCTTGTCGCCCTGGATACCCTGCGGGCCGGTCGCGCCGTCCTTGCCGTCGAGGCCGGGCAGGCCCTGCAGACCCATGGGACCCATCGGGCCCATGTCGCCCTGCGGGCCTTGCGCGCCGGTCACGCCGGTGTCGCCCTTGTCGCCCTGCGGACCCTGGGGACCAGTCGCGCCGGGGTCGCCCTGGGCGCCCGTCAGACCCTGCGGTCCCTGGGGACCCGCCGGTCCGCTCGCGCCGGTTGCGCCCCGGGCTCCGGTCGCGCCGGTGGCTCCCGTCGCACCGGTCGCACCCTTGGGTCCGGTGTTGTTCCAGGTGAGCGTCCGCTCGTAACTCTTGCACCGGGCACCGGCCTGGTAGTCGATGACTCG
>VAXX01000030.1 GCA_005885115.1 Actinomycetota bacterium
GCACCTGCTGGACACGTACCCCGGGCTGATCCTGCCGATCGTCGGCTGGGCGCTGCCGATCTACGTGCTGACCGGGTTCATGCGGCAGATCCCGCTGGAACTGGAGGAGGCGGCGCGCGTCGACGGCGCCGGCGACCTGCGGATCTTCCTGCGGGTGATCCTCCCGCTGTCGCTGCCGGCACTGGGCACCTGCGCGGTGTTCGGGTTCCTGATGATCTGGGACCAGTACCTGCTGCCGCTGCTCATCGTGCACTCGCCGGACATGAACACGCTCACCCTCGTGGTGACCAGCCTCGCCGCGAGCCAGGAGCAGGGCGAGGGGGTACGGCTGGCGGCGGCGGTGGTGCTGATGGTCCCCAGCATCCTGATCTACCTGGGGCTGCAACGGCTGTTCGAGCGCGGACTGCTCAGCGGATCTCTGAAGGGGTAGCGATGACGAGCCTCGCCCGGCGGATGGACGGCCTGCTGTTCTTCCCGGTCACGCCGTTCGGCCCGGACGGCGCGGTGGACCTCGGGGCGTACCGGCGGCACCTGCACGCGCGGCTCGCGGCCGGGCCGGCGGCGATCTTCGCGTGCTGCGGCACCGGCGAGTTCTTCTCCCTCGGCGTCGAGGAGTACGCGGCGGCGGTGCAGGTGGCGGTCGAGGTGGCCGACGGGCGGGTACCGGTGGTGGCCGGCGTCGGCTACGGCAGCGCGCTCGCCGGTACCTTCGCCGACGCGGCCGCCGGAGCGGGCGCCGACGGGCTGCTCGCGTTGCCGCCGTACCTCGCCGACGGCGGCCAGCCCGGGCTGCTCGCGCACTACCGGCGGCTCGCCGACCGGTGCGGCCTGGACGTGATCGTGTACCAGCGCGACGGCGCGGTGTTCGCCCCGCAGACCGTCGTGGAGCTAGCCCGGCACCCGCGCATCGTCGGCTTCAAGGACGGCCGGGGCGACCTGGACCTGATGCGGCGCATCGTCGGCGCGGTGCGCGCCGAGCACGGGCCGGATGCGCTCGTCTACTTCAACGGGCTGCCGACGGCCGAGATGACCCAGCTGCCGTACCGGGCGGTGGGGGTACCGCACTACTCGTCGGCGGTGTTCTGCTTCGCGCCAGACATCGCGCTCGCGTTCCACCGCGCGTACCGGGCCGGTGACGACGTGACCGCCGAGCGGCTGCTCGACGGGTTCTTCCGGCCCTACGTGGAGCTGCGCAACCAGGGGAAGGGGTACGCCGTGGCGCTGGTCAAGGCGGGGGTGCGACTGGAAGGCCTGGACGTCGGGCCGGTCCGGCCGCCGCTGGCCGAGCCGGATCCCGCGCACGTGGCCCGGCTGGCCGAGCTCATCAAGGTCGGGCGGGAGCTGCTGTGAAGATCACGGGCATCGACATCACGCCGATCGCCGTCAAGGACCCGCCGCTGCTCAACTCGGTCGGGGTACATCAGCCGTACGCGCTGCGCTCGATCGTCGAGGTGCACACCGACGCGGGGATCACCGGCATCGCCGAGGCGTACGGCGACGACCCGACCCTGGCGAACCTGCGCGCCGCGGCCGCCTCGCTGGGCGGCCTGGACGTGTTCGACCTCAACGGGCTCGACCGCCGGGTCGCGGTCGCGTTGGGTCGGGTGGCGGCCAGCTCGCCGACCGAGCTGGTCGGCACGCCCAGCGTGGCCAAGACGATCGCGTCCACGGTGTCGGCGTTCGAGGTCGCGCTGTTCGACGCGCAGGGCAAGGCGGTCGGCCGGCCGGTGTGCGACCTGCTCGGCGGCGCGGTGCGCGCGGCGGTGCCGTTCAGCGGGTACCTGTTCTACAAGTGGGCCGGGCATCCGGGGGAGGAGCCCGACGGGTTCGGCGAGGCGCTGGACCCGGACGGGATCGTCGCGCAGGCCAAGTGGCTGGTCGACCGGTACGGGTTCGGCTCGCTCAAGCTCAAGGGCGGGGTCTTCCCGCCGGACGAGGAGATCGCCGCGATCCGGGCGCTGCGCGCGGCGTTCCCCGGGTACCCGCTGCGGCTGGACCCCAACGCGAACTGGACCGTGCGGACCAGCCACCGGGTGGCGGCCGAGCTGGCGGACGCCCTGGAGTACCTGGAGGACCCGACCCCGGGCATCGATGGCATGGCCGAGGTGGCCGCCGGTACCGACCTGCCGCTGGCCACGAACATGTGCGTCACGTCGTTCGAGGCGGTACCCGAGGGGATCGCCCGGAAGGCGGTGCGGAC
>VAXX01000031.1 GCA_005885115.1 Actinomycetota bacterium
TGTCCAGGGCATCACCGACCTGATCACCACGCCGGGCCTGATCAACCTGGACTTCGCCGACGTCAAGAGCGTCATGAGCGGGGCCGGCAGCGCGCTCATGGGCATCGGCAGCGCGCGCGGGGACAACCGGGCGGTGGACGCCGCGCAGCACGCCATCTCCAGCCCACTGCTGGAGCAGAGCATGGACGGGGCGCGGGGCGTACTGCTGTCCATCGCGGGCGGCTCCGACCTGGGGCTGTTCGAGATCAACGACGCCGCCCAGCTCGTGACCGACGCGGCCCACCCGGACGCGAACATCATCTTCGGCGCGGTGATCGACGACGCGCTCGGCGACGAGGTACGGGTGACCGTGATCGCGGCCGGCTTCGACGGCGGCTCGCCCTCGTACAAGCCGGCCGAGGCGCAGCGGGTGACCAACGTACCGCTGCCCGACCCGGCGCCCGGCAACCCGCCGCGCCAGCAGCCCACCTCGACCACCAACAACCGGCGGGTACTGTTCGATGACGTCGACGTCCCCGACTTCCTCAAGAACGGTGCCTGAGCGCCAGGCGGAGCTGGCGACCAGCCTCGCCCGGCTGCGTACCCGGATCGCCGACGCCTGTACCGCGGCCGGCCGGGACCGGGCCGACGTGACCCTGGTCGCGGTCACCAAGACCTATCCGGTCTCCGACGTGCTGCACCTGGCCCGGCTCGGAGTCCGCGACATCGGCGAGAACCGCGACCAGGAGGCCGCGCCCAAGGCGGTCGCGGTGGCCGCCGAGGGGGAGTCGGTGCGCTGGCACTTCGTCGGGCAGTTGCAGCGCAACAAGTGCCGCTCCGTCGTCGGGTACGCCGACCTCGTCCACTCGGTGGACAGTGTCCGGCTGGCCGGGGCGCTGGGCAGGGCGGCGCAGCGGTACCGGGAGGCGCCGCTGGACGTGCTCGTACAGGTCAGCGTGGACGGGGACGCGGAGCGCGGCGGGGCGGTGGAGGCCGGCGAGGACGACCGGCAGCTGGACCGGGTGGCCGACGAGGTCGCCGGCAGTGCCGCGCTGCGGCTGCGCGGGGTGATGACGGTGGCGCCGCTGGACTGGACGCCGGAGCGGGCCTTCGCCCGGCTCGCCGAGATCGCCGACCGGCTGCGCGCCCACCACCCGGACGCCACGCTGGTATCCGCCGGGATGAGCGGGGACCTGGAACCGGCGATCGCTTTCGGCGCGACACATCTGCGGGTCGGCAGCGCCTTGCTCGGAAACCGGCCGACGCTGCGGTAACCTGGGCCGGGACACCGAACTACACGGTTGTGGTTTCGCTCATCTGGGTAACAGATCGGGGCGTGGCGCGGGCGGCTCGGGCGGTGCCTGCGCATTGAGGCGGCGCGCCATGGGGGGATGCGCCGCACGGGCGAGAAGAGGGACGCCGCGATGGGAGCACTGCGCAAGGCGGGCGTGTGGCTCGGCCTCATCGAGGACGAGGACGACCGCGGGTACGACGGACACGGCTACGACGACGACTTCGAGGACGAGGTCGACGAGGCGCCGGTGTCCGTACGGCCGCGCACCGCCGTGGCGGAGCGGCTGGCCGAGGCGCGGGAGGCGGGACGGGCCGAGCGTACGGCGGTCCGGCCGATCACCCGGCCGAGTGCTCCGGCGTCGGGCTCGGGCACGTCGAGCTACCCGACCCGGGACAACCTCGCCCTGGCGCCCCAGGTGCAGCTGCGCGAGCGGGCCGTGGTCGCCGAGCCGGCGGAGGAGCGCCGGTACCAGATCACCACGCTGCACCCCACGACGTACAACGAGGCCCGCACGATCGGGGAGCATTTCCGGGACGGCGTACCGGTGATCATGAATCTCACCGAGATGGCTGAGGGAGACGCCAAGCGTCTGGTTGACTTCGCTGCCGGCCTGGCGTTCGGCCTTCGGGGTAGCATGGACCGGGTGACCAACCGGGTTTTCCTGCTCTCACCGGCCAACGTTCAGGTCACCGCGGAGGACAAGGCCAGGATCGCCGAGGGCGGTTTTTTCAACCAAAGCTGACCAAGGGATCCCCTGAACGTGGTATCGATCGTCGCCCAAGTCCTCTACCTGCTGCTGTACCTGTTTTTTCTGGCGCTTATGGCCAGGTTCGTCATGGGTTGGGTCCTTGCGTTCGGGCGTCGGTGGCACCCCGGCCGGGGAGCGGCCGCCACATTGGAAGCGGTGTGGAGCGTTACTGATCCGCCCCTCAGGACGTTGAGGCGTGTGATCCCACCTCTGCCTCTTGGTACGGTGACCGTTGACCTGTCTGCCATTGTGCTGCTGCTTATCCTGTTCGTGCTGATGCAAGTCGTGGTAGTCCGGTTCATCTGACGGGTGCGCCCAGCACTCCGCCCGATGTGTCCGGCTGCAGCGCAACTGACCCGAGGAGTTTTCGATGCCGCTAACTCCGGCCGACGTCCACAATGTCGCCTTCAAGAAACCCCCCATCGGT
>VAXX01000240.1 GCA_005885115.1 Actinomycetota bacterium
GATGAGCACGACGGCTACGGCGGCGGGCAGGACCGCGGTGGCCGGGGACGGCGACAGCGCCACAAGCGGCCGGGTGACCACGTACGCCAGCAGCGTCAGCAATCCCGCGGCGAGTAACGAGGCCGCGACGTTGACCACGGGCCGAGTCTCGCGCGCGTCGGCCGGAGTACCACGACCGAGGGCGCGGCGGCCCAGCGCCGGCAGCACACCGGCGCGCAGCACACCGAGCCCGCACGCGACCAGCAGCAGCTCGACACTGCGTTCGTGAAGGCCGAGGATCGCGATGAGCGCGGCCAACGCGGCCCCCTGCAGTCCGAACAGCCGAACCATCGAAGCCAGTTGCCGGCGCCACAACACCCCGAACGCACACAGCAGGAAGACCCCGGCAGACAGGTCGAGGGCGAGGGGGAAGGTCGTGTCGGTCACGTCGCCTCCGCCCCAGCGGGACTCACGTCGTTGCTCATGCGAGGAAGAACGATGACGTGACGGCGAGCAAGGCGAGAACGAACGAGCCGGCCAGCAACTCGGGTACCCGAAACAGGCGCAGCTTCGCGAGGAACACCTCGGCCGCGCCGAGCCCGGCCCCCAGTATCGTCACCTTGACGACAAGAGCGCCGAACGCGACCGGTAACGCGGCAAGGTTCGTCGCGGCGATGCCCCACGGGGCGAACAGCGAGGCGAGCAGCCCCAGCAGGACAGTCAGGCGCACCGATGACGCCCACTCGATCAGGGCCAGGTCACCGCCGGCGTACTCCAGCACCATCGCCTCGTGGATCATCGTCAGTTCCAGGTGGGTGGCCGGGTTGTCCACCGGTAGCCGGCCGGTCTCGGCCACCACCACGATGACCAGTGCCGCGGCGGCGAGCAGGCTCGCCGGCGACGCGACCCGCAGTGGTGCGTGGAGGGTGGCGGTGACGATCGTGGTCGCCTCGATCGCCACCCACAGCACGCCGAAGTTGCCGGCGAGCACGGCGGTGGCCATCGCCGCGACGAACAGCTGCAGCAGGATTCCGTACCAACGGGTGCGGCGGCGGCTGCCGGGCGCTGCCGCCAGGTACCCCGGCGAGGCCCAGCAGGCCAGCAGGGCCACAGTCGCGACACCGAGCAGCATCCACGCGGTGCCGGTCGGGGTGGCTGGTTGCCGGCGTACCAGCTTGCGCAGGTCCCGCCACGGCTGCCCGATCCCGGCGCCGGCCCGGCCTTCCAAGCGGGCCCGGGTCTGGCCCAGGACACCGACGAGGAGCGGCCCACCGGCGGCCACGACCACGACCTGTACCACGGTCGACAGCAGAGCCTGGGCGCTCACCGGGCCACCGCGAGGATCAGCAGCAGGCTGGTGACGCCGACGAACCCGTACGCGAGGTACCGGTGCACGCTGCCGTTGGCCAGCACCGGTCCCAGCCGGCCCAGTCGCCGGATGGCCCGCAGCACCGGTCCGTAGAGCGTGTTCTCGACCCGGTCCGGTACCCGGGTCCGGTACGCGACCCGGGCCAACAGGTACCCGGACTCGGCGAGCGGGGTGACGTCCACGCCCGTCTCCGGCGCGAGAACCTCGTCGAAGACCAGCTGCAGCGGCTGCGCGAACGACGTCGCCGTGTACTGCATCCGCGCGGTCGGCGCACCGGCGCCGCAGTCCCACAACGGCACCGCGCGGCGGCGCTCGACCCGCCCCGCCGAAAGCCGTACGACAAGCGCGGTACCGGCGACCGCGACCGCGAGCGCGAGCACGATCAGCAGCGGCGACATGGTGCTCGCGATCCCGGAAAGGCGCAGTCGTACCCCGCCCGCGAAGGCCCCGGACGATGGCCCGGTCACCACGCCAACCGCACCGGACAGCGCCGGGGCCAACGCGCCCGGTATCAGGGCCAACCCGGTGCACACGGCGGCGAGCACCCCCATGGCGGCCAGCATCACCGGCGGCGACTCGCTCGCGCCCGCGGCCGGTTCGCTACGCGGCCGGGCGAAGAACCCGACCCCCAGCGCCTTGACGAAGGTGGCCACCGCGAGCCCCGCGGTCAGCGCCACCACCGCGACCGCAACCGGCATCACCACCGCGATCACCACACCACCGGCCGGCAGCACGTGCACCAGCGACTGCAGCAGCAGCCATTCGGAGACGAAACCGTTGCCCGGCGGCAGCGCGGCCGCGCCCAGCGCCCCGACCGCGAACAGCCCGGTGGTGACCGGCATCCGCGCGCGCAGCCCGCCCAGGGCGTCGAGGTCACGGCTGCCGGTGGCGCGCACCACCGACCCGGCCGCCGCGAACAGCAGCGCCTTGAAGCCGGCGTGGTTGAGCACGTGCAGCAGCGCCGCGGCCAGCGCGAGCGCCGCCAGGGCAGGTGCGCCACTCGCGCGGAACACGCCGGCCGCGCCCAGGCCCACGAACACCAGACCCATGTTCTCCACCGTGGAGTACCCGAGCAGGCGCTTGAGATCCGCGGCGACCGCCGCCTGCAGGATGCCGTACAACGCGGAAACCGCCCCCAGCCCCAGGACGAGCAGCCACCACCAGCGGGTACCACCGCCGAGCAGATCGAAGCCGACCCGCACCACCCCGTACACGCCGAGGTTGACCATCGCCGCTGACAGCAACACCGACACCGACGACGGTGCCTCGGCGTGCGCCCGGGGCAACCACACGTGCAGCGGCACCAGACCTGCCTTGCCCCCGAACCCGACCAGCACCAGCACAAACACGACGCCGGCGACGCCCGCGGGCAGGTGCGCCGCGCGCAGGTCGGCGTACGAGTCCCCGCCCGCGTACCCCGCGAACACCACCAAGCCGAACAGGATCGCGACGAACCCGGCCTGGGTCAGCACCGCGTACCACCGGCCCGCCTCGGCCACCGCCTCCCGGTGGCGGTGCTCGGCCAGCACCAACACCAGGGACGCGACCGCCATCAGCTCCCACAACACCAGCAGCGTCGACACGCTCGCCGCCACCGGTACGAGCACCATCACGGCCGCGAACACCGGCAGCGCCGCGAGCACCCCCCGGCCGTCCGGTCCATGGTCGTGCCCGGCGTACCCGACCCGGTACAGCGCCGCCACCACGACCACCCCACCGGTGACCGCGAGGAACCAACCACCCAACGGATCCAGCCCCAGCCGTACCCCGGCCAACGGGAGCACCCCCGGCAACTGAGCCCCGAACGGCGTACCACCGAGCGCGAGCACGCCAGCCACCAGCCCCGCCGCACCGGTACCCGCCGTGCACACCCCGACCAGGCCGGCCCGCAGCCGCCGCGGCGTGATGACCGCCGTCAACACGCCCAGCCCGGCTAACCCGCACCCGAGCGTCAGGGCCCATCCGAGCGTGTTCAACCGGCACCACGTCGCTGACCGCGCCCGCCACCCCGTACCCGCCGAGCAGCTCGCCCTTCCCCAGCGCGCAGTCACCCACCGCCACGACGATCCTGGGATCGCTGACCGCCTCGTACGTGCCCCGCAGCGGTACCGCCATGTTGCGCGTCACCGGCCCGGTCACCACCAACCCGTCCGCATGCCGAGGGGAGGCGACCAACCCTGCACCGTAGCGCTGCCCGTCGTACACCGGCCCGACCGCCAACCCGATCTCGATCTCGCAACCATTGCAGGAGCCGGCGTCCACATGCCGCAACGACAACGAGCCCCGCAACGCGGCCGCCTTCGGGCAGGCCGGGGCGGCCGGCCGTGGACCGGCCGGCTCGGCCACCCGCCCACTCCGGCGAATCATGCGCAGCAGCGCCAACACGGCACTACTCCGACGAAGCCGCGGTACGCAGGCCAGCCAACAGCTCGGCCTGCCCCACCAACACCTCGGTCAGGATCCGCCGAGCCACGGCCAGCAACTCCGTGACCTGCGGACTGGTCAGCGAATAGAACACCGTCGAACCCTCCTTGCGGAAAACCACCAGACCCGCCCGGCGCAGCAGCGCCAGATGCTGCGACAGGTTCGTCGCCTCCACCCCGACTTCGGGCAACATCTCGCCGACCGCCCGCTCACGCTCGGACAACAACTCGAGCACCCGGATCCGCGCCGGATGCCCCAACGTCTTGAAAAACTCGGCCTTCGCCTGGTACAGCGGCCGACTCGCCTTATCCATCAATTGCGAACCTTAGCAACTACGAACTCGGCCAGTCCTCCGGGGTCACCCACAGGAGGCGGCGTGATCATCGCGGACTAGGAGCATAAACTGGGCGATATCATCCAGATGGTGTGATCCAGAGCGGAACCGCCGAGCCTTGCAAGGAGCTGGGCACACCGCGGACGTTGAGCAGCCCATGGACGGGTACACGGATCGGCGCCGAGCGGGTCGGTGAGGGACAGCGGATCGTCGGCGGCGTAGGCGTACGAGCTCGTGGCCGCCGAGGTACCGGGCCGGGGAAGTGGGTCGGTGCTGGCGAACCGGCCGGTCCCCGGGTCGTACGGGCGGCCCGGCGTGGTGTACCGGGTGCCGAGCGTCGGGTCGAGGTACATCCCGGCGAACCGGATCGGATTGTCCACGGTGGACGGAGTTGTGGTCGCCGTGCCGTCGGTGCGCGTCCTGGACAACCTGAACTCCCCCGGCCGTCGTCGACAACGTCCAGCACGGCTCATTGC
>VAXX01000241.1:0-1640 GCA_005885115.1 Actinomycetota bacterium
CGAAGACGGCCGGATCCAGCCCGACCACCGCGGCGACACCCTGGCCGTTGAACAGCAGGCCGACCTCGGCGTCCAGCGACTCCAGTACCCGCTCCACCGCCACCTGCTGCGCGGTGAGCTCGTCGGACTGCTCGGCGAGGACCGCGAGGAACTCGACGAGCTGCGAGGTGCTCCACGAGTGTGCGGGGAGGTTGGTCATCGGCTCAGCTCAGCGCCAGGGCGACGATCGTCTGGTTGTGGTATCCGTTCACCCCGCGGGTACGGGCGATCTCCCCGTAGGTGTAGAAGCCGGCGAGCGGGGAGGTACCGGCGCGGGCGCTCATCATCCGGCGCTCCTCGACACATCCGTCGTCGCCCAGGACTCCCCGCCGGCCGGCGCAGTCGAACACCAGCAGCGCCAGCAGCGGTACCCCGGCCAGCTCCTCGACCGCCTCGGCGCACGCTGCGTCGGCGGCGGCCAGCGTCGCCGCCGCGTCGCCGGTGGCCAGCCAGGCCGCAGCCCCCTTCGGCAGGCTCGCCGCGCAGATCAGCGACCGGGTCCCCGGGTCCGCCCCGAGCACGTGCCGGATCGCCACCTGTCCCCGCCGCGCGAGCGCCATCGGCCGGGTCAGCGCGAACGCGGTGAACGCGGCCGGGTCGTGCTCGATGCCCGCGGGGGCGGCGTGCCGGTCCAGGTAGACGTCCAGGGCAGGCCGGTCGTCGAGGGTGTGCACGCTGTTGCCGGTGCTGCCGGTCACCACCATCGCGTCGCCCCGCAGGTGCCAACCGTGCCGGATGGACAGCCCGATCGGGCCCTCGGTACCGATGCTCACCGCGACCACCGAGTCCTGCAGGATCCGCTGGCCGTGGAACTGGCGCGAGGTGTCCCCGGCCAGCGAGTCGGTCAACATCACGGTGACCCGGTGGCTGGTGGGCGGCAGCGGGAGGAGCGCCTTCGCGACGGTCTCGCCGACCGCGCGGGCGCCGTCGTGCAGCCCGGTGGCGTACGCGGTGGTGACGTGGAACGCGCCGCCGAAGCCCACCACGACCACGCCGTTGGCCTGCTCGGGACGCGGGCCGATCTCGCCGGAGGTGGAGCAGCCGATCACCGGTACGTCGCCGGCGACCTCGGCGACCCCGGCCAGGAGCCGCGCGAGGTCGTACTCGAAGGAGGCGAACACCATGAGCAGCCTGGGTTCGGGAAGGTCGAGCGCCGCCCGGGTCGCCGCGCGGCCGGCCTCGTACGGGTCCGCGTCCTCGGACTGGCCCACGCGCACGGCACGCGTACCGGACGGACCTGGAGTCGCGGTCGGGTCAGCGCGGCCCGCGCCCGCGACGGAGGTCACCACGGCGAGAGCTTATCGCCATGGGTCACTTTCCGACAGCGGTCCCGGTCGGCGGCGGCGTACCGGCCGGACCGGCTCCCGAGGTGGCGGTAGCCCCGGGGGTGGGCGGCGGCGTGGACGGCCGGGGCGGGGGAGGCGAGCTGGCCGGCGACGGTGCCGGGCTGGGCGTGGTCGCCGAGGGGGGCGCGCTGGCCGAGGTGGGGGCGGATGCGGGCGCGGCCGGGGTCGTGCCGGTCGTCCCGTTGGCGGTCGGGACCGCGCTGGTCGGTGCGGCCCGGCTCGCCGGCGGGCGGGTCGGGCTGGTGCTCGCCGGAT
>VAXX01000241.1:1714-4120 GCA_005885115.1 Actinomycetota bacterium
ACCGGTACCACTGCGTCCGGCTCCGCCGCCGCTGCTCGGGCGGCGGTGGCGAGGTCGGCGGCGCTGGCGTACCGGTCGGCCGGGTCCTTGGCCATCGCCCGCTCGACGACGGTACGGGCCGCCGGCGGTACGTCCCCGGGCAGCGGCGGTGGCAGGTCGGACACGTGCCGCAGCGCGATCTCCAACGCGTTCTCGCCCGGGAACGGCGGCTGTCCGGCCAGCGCGTGGTACGCGACGGCACCGAGGGCGTAGAGGTCCACGGCCGGCCCGACGGTACCGCCGGATGCCTGCTCCGGCGCCATGTACAGGGCGGTACCCAGGACGGTCTGGCCGGTGGTCAGCGCCGTGGCGGCGGTGGACCGGGCGATGCCGAAGTCGACCAGCGTCACGGTACCGTCGGCCGAGATCAGCAGGTTGGCCGGCTTGACGTCCCGGTGTACCACGCCGAGCCGGTGCGCCGCGTCCAGCGCGTCGGCGGCCTGGGCGACGATCGACATGGTCTCCCCGGCCGGTAGCCGGCCGGCGGCGGCGATCTTCTCGGACAGTTGCTGACCGTCGACGTACGCCATCACCAGGTACGTCACCGTGCCCTCGGGCAGGACGCTGCGCCCGAAGTCGTACACGTTGGCGATGTGCCGGTGGCTGAGCGCCGCCATGGTCCGGGCCTCCGCCCGGAACCGCGCCTCGAAGCTCGGGTCGCGCAGCAGGGCGGGACGCAGCACCTTGACCGCCACCGTCCGGCCCAGTGCCAGGTCGGTGGCCCGCCACACCTCGCCCATCCCGCCACCGGCCACCGGGTCGTCCAGCCGGTACCGCTCGTTGAGTACGTCTCCCGTCGCCAGCACCCTCCAGCAGTACCCAACCCGTCCCGGGCTTACGCCCACCGCGAATTTGGGTCCGTTGACGGCGGCCGGTCGCGTGGAAAGGATCGACAGTGACCCACTCGCGGATCACCAGGAGGCCGGGATGACCGCCAAGATCCTGATTCTGACCGGGGACGCCGCGGAGTCGCTGGAAGTGATGTATCCGTACCAGCGGCTGCGCGAGGAGGGCTACGAGGTGCACATCGCGGCTCCGACGGCCAAGCGGTTGCAGTTCGTGGTCCACGACTTCGTGGACGGCTTCGACACGTACACCGAGAAGCTCGGGTACACCTGGCCGGCGGACGTCGCGTTCGCCGACGTCAACCCGGAGGACTACGTGGCCGCGGTGATCCCCGGCGGCCGGGCCCCGGAGTACATCCGCAACGACCCGGACTGCCAGCGGATCGTCCAGCACTTCATCGAGCGCGACAAGCCGGTCGCCGACCTGTGCCACGGACCGTTGGTGCTCGCCGCGGCCGGGGTGCTCAAGGGGCGCCGGACCTCGGCGTACCCGGCGCTGGAGCCGGACGTGGTCGCGGCCGGCGGCCAGTTCGTCAACGGCGAGGCCGTGGTGGACGGCGTCGTCGTGTCCGGGCGGGCCTGGCCGGACCACCCGGCGTGGATGCGCGAGTTCATCAAGGTCCTGGTGGCGAAGGCTCCCGCCACGTAAGCGGTGTCACTTCTTCTTTTTCGGTGGCTTTGCCGGGGGCGGGGCCGCCCCGGACGGTGCGGGCTGCGGCTTCCCCTTCGGGCCGAACGCCATCGTGGCGGGCGGCGCCGGGAAGCCCAGGCCCGGCTTGCCGACCATCGCGTCGTGCAACGTCCGGTACACGGCCATGTTGACGACCTGGGCGTGCGGGTCCCGCCCGCCCAGGTCGCGGACGAGCTGGCTGGTGAACGCCCAGTCCGGATCGGCCACCAGACCGGCCACGGCGAGCTGTCGGGTGGTGACGATCAGCGCGGCGGTCTGGTTGGCGTCGGTCGTACCCGTCTTGCCGGCCACCGGCTTGCCGACCACGTCCCGGACGTTGGCCGCGGTCGCGCCGTCACAGGCGCCGAACGCCGACTGGTCGCCCACCGGGCAGCGCATCACGTCGATCGCGGCGTGCGCGACGTTCGGGCTGACCGCCTGGTGACACCGGGGGTTGGCCACGTCCAGTGACTGCCCGCCGAAGTCGCGGATCTCCACTACCGGCAACGGTTCGCAGTACCTGCCGTCGGCGGCCAGGGTGGCGTACGCGTTGGCCATGTCCAGCGGGGTGGTGGCCGACACGCCGAGGGTGAACGCGCCCCAGCCGTTGGCGCGGGAGGCGAGCGCGGCGTCGCTGGGCGCCCGGAACTGGATACCGAGCTGCTTGGCGGCGTTGACCGCGTTCTGCGCGCCGACCAGCTCCTCCATCGGTACCCAGTAGGTGTTCACCGAGCGCCCGAGGCCGGTCCACATGTTGCGGGGGCCGTTCATCCACGGCGGGTTCGCGTTGACCGGGCAGTAGTGGTCGCCGCTGCACGCGGCCGGACTGCCCGGGTCGATGATGTACTTCGA
>VAXX01000496.1 GCA_005885115.1 Actinomycetota bacterium
GGGCATCACGCCTCCCGGCAGACCTCGCGCGGCATCGGTGCCACGTCGCGGATGAGCGGGACGAAGTCCATGTGTGGCAGGATGTCCCGCTCGATGTCCACCCCGTCGGCGACCTCGGTCAGTTCGACGCCGGCCCCGGTCAGCCGGAACACCGCGCGCTCGGTCACGTACACCGCCTCGCGGCCCTCGCTGCGGGCGAACGGGCCGGAGTAGGTGACCTCCTCGACGGCGGACAGCAGCTTGCGCACCGTACCCTCGCGGACGATCCGCAGGCCCCCGTCACCTACCCGCGCGTGCAGCCCCTTGGCGGTGAAGGTGCCGCAGAAGACCGCCTTGCGCGCGTACTGCGAGATGTCGATGAAGCCGCCCGGCCCGACGATCTGCGCGCCGAACCGGCTCACGTTCACCGAGCCGGTCGCGTCCAACTGCGCCATGCCCAGGCAGCAGGTGTCCAGCAGGCCCATGGCGAACAGTTCGAACTGGTTGGTGGAGGGCAGCCGTACCGTCGGGCCGTGCGCCACCCCGAACAGTCGGCCGGTCTCCGGTACCCCGTTGAACAGGCCCTGTTCGATGGCCAGCGTCACCTCGTCCAGCCGGCCCGCCTCGGCGAGCGCGTCGACCACCTCGGCGGCCAGGCCGAAGCCGACGTTGACCACCGAGCCGGCGGTGACCTCCAGAGCGGCCCGGCGGGCGATGACGGCGCGTACCGGGTCGGTGGGCCACGGCTGCCGGGCGCGCCGCGCCACCGGGGCGCACAGCGACGGGTCGTACTCGGCCGCGTAGGTTTGCCACTGGTCCGGTACCACCACGATCGCGTCGACGAGCGGACCCGGTACGGCCACCTCGTGCGGTGGCAAGGGATCCGGGCGTACCCGCTTCACCTGGGCCAGTACCGTGCCGCCGCTGGCCCGGGCCGCCTGGGCCAGCGCGAGGATGTCGAGCACCGCCGGCTCCTCGGCGCAGCCGAGGTTGCCCGACGGATCCGCCTCGGTGCCCCGGATCAGCGCGACGTCCACCCGCATCGGCCGGTAGTGCAGGTGTTCGCGGCCGTCGAGCTCCAGGAGCCCGACGAGCTCGTCCACGGCGGCGGAGTTGGCGCGCCCGCCGCCCAGGCGCGGGTCGACGAACGTGTGCAGCCCGGTCCGGGTGACCAGGCCCGGTCGGCGGGCGCCGATCTCGCGGAGCAACAGGCTGATCGCCCCGGCCGGCCAGACGTACGCCTCGATGGCGCCCCGGCCGGCCAGCTCCATCATCCGCGGCGACCACGTCCAGTGCCCGCCGATCACCCGCCGGGTCAGTCCCTCGTAGGCGAACCGGTTGGTACCACGGCGATCCCGGTCGCCGAGCCCGAACGCGTGCAGGAAGGTCAGGCCGCGCGGGGTACCGGTGCTCAGGAACCGTTGCTCCAGCGCGGCCAGGAGCGCGTCGGGTTCCAGGACGCCGCCGCCGGAACCGGTGACCGCGACCGTTGCCCCGGTACCGATCCGGGCGACCGCCTCGGCCGCGCTCATGCGTACCGGCCGGCTGGTCACCGGGGCCGTCCCGGCGGAGCGGTCGAGTGGCGGATCACCGGCTGCGCGGCGAGGAGCGTACGCCCGCCGGGCCGGTCGCCCTGCAACAGTCCGGCCATCGCCTTCCACGCCACCGACCCGACCTCGTCCTGCGGGCTGTGCACGGTGGTCAGCGGCGGGGTGACGTACCGGGAGAACGGGATGTCGTCGTACCCGGTGACCGAGACGTCCTCGGGGACCCGTACCCCTTGCTCGGCAAGGCCGACCACGACGCCGATCGCGACGAGGTCGTTGTATGCCAGCACCGCGGTCGCCCCGCTGCGCAGGATCTGCGGCACCACCTCGTGTCCGGCGGCCATCGTCGCCTCCACCCGCACGCTCGTCAGGTCGACCCCGCGGCGGGCCAGTGACCGCACCGCGCGCCAGCGCTCCTTGCCCTGCCATGACCGCGCCGGTCCCTGGAGGTAGCACACCCGGCGGTGCCCGAGTTCGGCCACGTGGTTGGCCAGCCGGCGCATCGCCGGGTACGTCTCGACGATCACCTGCGAGACGGGCAGCGCGTCGATCGACCGGTTGAGGATCAGCAGCGGCTTGTCCCGTGCCACCAACTGGCCCAGCACGGTGACCGGTACCCGGGGCGAGCACAGGATCAGCCCGTCGGTCTGGGCGAGCAGGTTCAGTCCCAGTTCCCGTTCGGCGGCCAGGTCCTCGTCCGAGTCGGCCACCATCAGCCGGTACCCGTCGCGTTCCGCGTCGTGCAGCAGCCGTTTGAGCAACGCGTAGAAGTAGTGGTTGGCGAGGTTGGGGACGAGCGCACCGACCAACCGGGTCCGGCCGCTGGCCAGACTTCGCGCCACCGTGTGCGGCGTGTAGCCCAACCGCCGCACGCTTTCCCGTACCCGCCGGGCCAGTCCCGCCGACACGGTGGCGGAGCCGGCGAGGACGCGGGACACCGTGGCGACCGAGACGCCGGCATCCCGCGCGACGTCCCGGATCGTCAACGGCCGGCCCGCGTCTGGCGCGGCGGCATCCGCCGCGCCAGACCGGCCGAGGTCCCGACCGGGGACCACTTACTTGCCGCCCCAGTCCTTGGGGAAGCCGGGCATCTTCTGGCATCCGCAACCTGAGTAGAACAGCGGCGGCATCCCGGGGACGAGCCACTGGTCGAGGGTGTCCGATGTGATGACCGGCTGCGGGAGTACCCACTCCTTCGGTACCTGCTTGCCGGACAGGATGTCGGTGGCCGCGATGACCGCGGTGCGCCACTGGTAGGTCGGATACGTCGAAGCGATCGCGTTGAGCTTGTCCTTCTTCCACAGCTCCAGGAAGTCCTGCTCGTCCTCACCGGTCAGCGCCGGCGGCGGCTTGCCGGCGTCCTGGAACGCCTCGACGGTCGCGATGCTGGCGAAGCCGGCGTCCAGCCAGACCCCCTTGAGGTCGGGGAACCGCTGGAGGTAGTCGCTGACGATGTTCTTCGCCTTCGCCGGGTCGGCGTTGTTGAACTCGACGCCCACCACGTTCACGCCGGCCTTGTCGAAGACCACCTTGGCGCCGGCCCACCGGTTCTCCAGCACGTCGACGCCGGGCAGGATGCGCAGCGCGAGTACCTTGCCGCCCCTGCCGACCTGCTGCGCGATGAACTCGGCGTCGGCCGCGCCGAACGCGTACCCGCCGATCGGGTGGACGAACGTCACCGGGCAGTTGGTGGTGACGCCGCGGTCGAACACGACGACCGGAAGCCCGGCCTGGCAGGCCCGGTCCACGGCCGGGGTCAGCGCGTCGGTGGTGTTGGGCGCGACGATCAGCGCGTCACAGTTCTTGGTCTGCAGGTCCGCGAGGTCGGAGATCTGCTTGTCGTCCTTGCTCTCCGCGTCCACGACGGTGAAGTCACTGATCTCCGGGTGCAGCTTCACCTCGGCCTTCATCGTGGTCATACCGTTGACCCGCCACGGGTTGGACAGCCCGGCGTTGGAGAAGCACAGGTGCCATTTCTTGCCCGGCTTGGCGTACTTGCTGGTGTCTACCATGGTCGGTTGGATCATCTGCAGCCACGGGGTGCTCGGGTCGCCCTGCGGGGCGATCGTGCGCTGCGCCATCTGGCGGTCGAAGTCGGCCTGGTTGAAGAACTTCGTCTGGCTGACCGGTGCGGCGGAGCTGGGCGCTCCGCTGGCTGTACCGCCACCGGTCGGCTTCGTGGAGCTACACGCGCCTGCCGCCAGGGTCATGGCGGCCAGCACGGCGACAACCGCCGTTGCGCGTCTAGGCATGGGGTATACCACCTTTCCTAACCCGATCGACGCGCCCGGTACGCGGTGTACGCACCGGCCGCGATAATGAGAAGGCCCTCCGCGGTGTCCCGCAGAGGCTTCGGGTACCCGAAGATGTTGAGCAGGGTGAACAACGCCTGCAGAGTCAGCGCGCCGCCAACCGTGGCCACCGTGGATCCCCGGCCGCCACCCAGCACCGCTCCGGCCAGCACCACGGTCGTGATGGCCTGGAACTCATAGCCCGCGCCCGCGTCCTGGGACAGCCCGGCGAAGCCGGCCAGCAGGATCGCCGCGATGACCGCGGAGAGCGCGGAAAGCACGAACGCGGCGGTACGGGTCCGCCACACGTCGACGCCGGACAGGGTCGCCGCCCGTACCCCGCCGCCGACGGCGAAGACCTGGTGCCCGAATCTGGTGCGGTGCAACAGGAGCGTGGCCCCGACCGCGACGACCACGAACACCAGGACGGCCCAGGGAAGCTGCCCGATCACCGGGAGGCCGGTGATCCCCGACCGGCCGACGCGGCGCAGATTGTCGGCCAGCGCACCGGTCGGCGAGCCGCCGGTCCACAGGAAGGTGGCACCGTTGAGCACCAGCATCGAGCCCAGCGTCGCGATGAACGACGGTACCCGCAGCAGCGTGGTGACCAACCCGTTCACCAGTCCCACGACGACGCCCAGACCGAGCAGGAGCGGGATTACCCACCAGGTACGGGTCGGGTCCCCGTCGCCGACCCGGGCGGCGACCACCACGCAGGCGGTCATCAACGCGCCGATGGACAGGTCGAACTCGCCGGACACGATGACGAACAGTTCGCCCAGCGCGGCCACCAGCAACGGCGCGCAGCGCTTGAGGAACGCCATCAGGGACGGCGGTTCGGCGAACGACGGGTCGCGCCAGATGATGACCGCGAGCGCGACCGCGAGGACGAGCCAGATCGGCGGAACCGAACGCAGCCGCCGCAACCGGTCCGGCGCCGCCGCGGTCGGTACGGCCGTGGTGAGTTCGTCGGTCGTCATGCGTTCTCCCGGGCTTCCCGGTAGGCGTACACGGCGACGGCGCCGACGATGACGACCCCGCGGACGAGGGTACGCAGGAACGGATCGGCCTGGAAGAAGTTGAAGACGCTGTCGACGATGGCCAGGATCGCGACCGCCGCGATCGGGCCGAGCAGCCGGCCCTTGCCGCCGGAGAGCGCGATGCCGCCGAGCACCACGGCCGCGATGGACTCCAGGTCGTACCCGCCGTCCGGGCCGACCCACGGTGCCGCCGAACCCAGGCGGCTGACCAGGAACAGCCCGCTGGTCGCGGCGCACAGCCCGCACAGCACGTGCACGGCGAGCAGGATCCGGGTCGGGCGTACCCCGGACAGCCGGGCCGCTTCGGCGTCCCCCCCGACGGCGTACACGTGATGGCCGAAGCGGGACCGGTGCATCACGTACCAGGCCGCCGCGATGACCGCACCCAACAGGAACAGGCTCACCGGTACGCCGGCCACCACGTCGTACCCGAGGGTCTGGAAGCTGTCCGGCACCTTGCCGGCGAAGTTGTCGAACGCGGCGTTGAGCGCCCCGCGCAGGATCAACGCGACCCCGAAGGTGGCGATGAACGGGTTGACCCGCAACCGGGTGATGACCAGACCGTTGGCGAGTCCGGCGAGGGCGCCGGTGCCGAGCGCGGCGACGACCCCCAGCGGTACCCGCGAGGTGTCCCCCGCCATCGTCACCGCCGCCGTCATCGCGGCGAGGCTGACCACGTACGCCACCGACAGGTCCAGCGAACCGCCGAGTACGGCCAGCGTCTGCCCGACCGTCACCAGGCCCAGCGCCACCGAGCGCTGCGCGATGTTCTGCAGGTTGGCCACCGTCACGAAGCTGCCGCCGCCGAGCGCGACGACGAGCCAGGCGACGAGGAACACCGCGAGGAAGATGAGCCACACCAGCCGGCTGGAACCCTCGGAGCGGTCGGTGCGCAGCACCCCGGTCAACCGGACCGGCGCGGTCAGCGTCTTCACCGCACGCGGTTTCGGTCGGCCGGACGGTCCGGGTCCGCGGCGAGGTGGTCGTCGTCGACGCTGTCGTCCGGTTCGGCGCCGCCGGTGGCCAGCAGAAGGATCGACTCCTCATCGGTACCGGCGGGCAGCTCCCCCGCGACCCGACCGGCGTGCATGACGACGATGCGGTGGCTGAGCCCGATCAGTTCGGGCAGCTCGGAGGAGATCAGCAGCACCGCGGCGCCGGCCGCCGCCAACTCGCGGATCAGCTCGTGGATACCGGCTTTCGCGCCGACGTCCACGCCCCGGGTCGGCTCGTCGAACAGGTAGATGCCCGCGCCGGTGGCCAGCCACCGCATCAGCACGACCTTCTGCTGGCTACCGCCGGACAGCAGCCGGGACTCCTTACCCAGCAACGGTCTGGCCAGCCCCACCCGGGCCGCGAGCCGATCCAGACCGGCCGTGGCGCCACGCGTCCGGGCGCGCCCGAGGGCCCGTACGGCCAGCAGCGCGTTGTCCCGCCCGGACAGCGGCAGGACCAGCCCCTCGGACTTACGATCGGCGCTGACGTATCCGATGCCGGCGCGGATCGCGGCGCGCGGGGAACGGATCCGGCGCGCCCGGCCGTCCACCTCGATCGTGCCGGAGTCGAACGGCAGTACGCCGAACACCGCCCGCGCGAGGTCGGAGCGGCCGGACCCGTCCAGCCCGCCCACTCCGACGATCTCGCCCGCGCGTACCTGGACGTCGATGCCGCGCAGGGTGCGGCCACGGGCCCGGTGTACGGCCAGCCGGACCGGTCCCGGCGCCGCCGGTACCGCCGGTGGCCGGCTCTCCTGCTCGGCCAGTTCCCGCCCGACCATCATCCGGACCAGCTCGACCGGCGTCACGTCGCTGACGTCGCGGGTGTCCACCCGCTGGCCGTCCTTGAGCACGGTGACCCGGTCGGCGAGCTGGTACACCTCGGCGAGCCGGTGGGAGATGTAGAGCACCGCGAGTCCCCGCGCGACGAGTTGCCGTACCCGCTGGAAAAGCACCTCCACCTCGCCCGGCGCGAGCGCGGCGGTCGGCTCGTCCATCACCAGGATCCGCGGCCCGTACGACAGCGCCTTGGCGATCTCGACGGCCTGCCGCTGCGCGACGGTGAGCCGGCGGACCAGCCGGCGGGTGGGGATCTGGTCGGCGTCCAGGTCGGCCAGCAGTTGCCGGGCGCGCGCGTGCAGCGCCTTGCGGTCGATGGCCAGCCACCGCCGGGGTTCCCGACCCAGCAGGATGTTGTCCGCGACGCTGCGCTCGGGCAGCAGGGTGAACTCCTGGTGGATCAGGCTGATCCCGTGCGCCTGGGCCTGGTGCGGATCGCGCAGGCGGACCGGTTGCCCGTCCAGCAGCAGCCGGCCGCCATCGGGCGGGTACACGCCGCCGAGCACCTTCATCAGCGTGGACTTGCCGGCTCCGTTGGCTCCGACGATGGCGTGTACCTCGCCCCGGTGGCAGTCCAGCGAGACGTCCCGCAGCACCGTGGTGCCGAAGAACCGTTTGCTGATCTGCTGCATGGCGAGCACCGGGCCCGTTGCGGGCGCCGTCATCATGGCCTCCTCGGCGGCACTCCACGTCGGCGCGGTGGTCGCCGGTAACCGGTTTCAGTGGAAAACGCTTTCCGCCGGTTCTACTCCCTTCGTCTCCGTCCCGTCAACCCTTGACCGCTGAGCGCGACGACAACACAATGGCCGGAAAGCGGTTTCCACTCGGGAGTGATCTGATGCGCTCGGCCCAGGTGCTCGCGTACGGCAAACCGGTCTCCATCACCGAGGTCGCCGAGCCCACGGTGCGCGACCCGCACGACGTCATCGTCCGCATCGCCGGGGCCGGGGTGTGCCGCACCGATGTGCACATCCTGCACGGTGAGCTGGAGGAGGCGTTCCATCCCACCCTCCCGCTGACCCTGGGCCACGAGAACAGCGGCTGGGTGCACGAGGTCGGGCCGGCGGTCACCCACCTGGCGGTCGGCGACCCGGTCATCGTCCACCCCGCGGTCACCTGCGGGCACTGCCCCGCCTGCCGGTCCGGCAACGACATGCACTGCCCGTCGTGGCGCTTCCCGGGCGTGGACGGCTGGCCCGGCGGGTACGCCGAACTGTTACGTACCAGCGCCCGCGCGCTCGTACCGTTGCCGGACGGGACGGACCCGGCCCCGCTGGCGCCGCACGCGGACGCGGGCCTGACGGCGATGCACGCGGTACGCCGGATCGCCCCCTTCACCGACGCCGGGTCCACCGTCGTCACGATCGGCTCCGGCGGGGTCGGCCAGATCGCCATCCAACTGCTGCGGTTGCTCACCCCGGCCCGGTTGGTCGTGGTCGAGATCGACCCGGTACGCGCGGCCGCCGCCCGGCGCCTGGGCGCCGACCTCGTCCTCGAACTGCCCGCTCCCCAGGCCGCACTCGCGGTCCGGGAGCTGACCAACGGCGTCGGCGTCGGGGTGGTACTGGACCTGGTCGGCGAGGGGGACGTACCGGCGCACGCGATGGGCATGCTCGCCAAGGGCGGCGTGTACTCGATCGTCGGCTACGGCGGGTACGTCCGGATCGAGCACCTCGACATGATCAACCGGGAGCTGACCATCCTGGGCAACCAGATCGGCACGTACGCGGATCTGGTGTCCCTGATGGAGTTCGTCGCCCAGGGCCGGGTCACCATCGACTCGACGCTGTTCCCGCTCGACGCGGTCGCCGACGTGCTGC
>VAXX01000242.1 GCA_005885115.1 Actinomycetota bacterium
CTACCGGGAGTTCCGGGTGGTCAACCTGGGCGCCCAGGTGTCCGTACCGGAGCTGGTGGAGCGGGCCATCGCGGAGAAGGCGGACGCGGTCCTGGTCTCCCAGGTGGTCACCCAGCGGGACGCGCACCTGCACAACACCCGGGAGATGTCCGCGGCCTTCCGCGAGGCGCTGCCGGCGGCGAAACGGCCGCTGCTGGTGGTCGGCGGGCCGCGCTTCGACGAGCTGATGACCGCGGAGCTGGGGGTGGACCGGATCTTCGGCCGGGGCACCTCACCGCGTGATGTCGCCAGTTACCTGGTCCACGCGGTGGTCGGGGCTCGTAGGGTCGCGGCATGAGCCTGGGTCTGACGGTCAAACACCGGCGGTACGTGCCCCACGCGCACGCCCACTACGGCGGTGACCTGGTCGACGGGGCGTACGCCCTGGGCCTGTTCGGGGACGTGGCCACCGAGCTGTGCATCCGGATGGCCGGCGACGAGGGCCTGTTCGCCGCGTACTCGGACGTGCGGTTCGTCGCGCCGGTCCGGGCCGGGGACGTGCTGGAGGTGACCGGGCAGGTCAGCCGGGTGGGCAACCGGTCGCGCACCATCGAGTTCTCCTGCGCGGTGGTGTGCCGGGCCCGGCCGGAGCGGGGCGCCTCGGCGGCCGAGGTTCTCGACCCGCCGATCGTTGCGGTCCTGGCCACCGGAACCGTCGTCGTACCGTGAGCGGCATCGCCGTCTGCGCGGACGTCGGGTCCACGTACACCAAGGTGGCGGTGGTCGACCTCGACAGCGGGACCCTGGTCGCGACCGCGGCACACCCGACGACGGTACGCACGGACGTGCTCGACGGGCTGGACGCGGCGGTGGCCGCCGCCGGCGGTACCGGCCATCCCCTGTACGTGTGCTCCAGCGCCGGCGGCGGGCTGCGCCTGGCGGTCGTCGGGTACGAGCGGCTGGTCACCGCCCGGGCCGGTCAGCAGGTCGGGCTCACCGCGGGCGCCCGGGTCGTCCACGTCGCCGCCGGCCGGCTCGACGGACCCGGGATGGCGGCGCTGCGCGCCGCGCGGCCCGACGTCCTGCTGCTCGTCGGCGGTACCGACGGCGGGGACGCGGAAACGTTGCTGCACAACGCTTCCCGGCTGGCCGGCGGCCGGCTGCGGGTACCGGTGGTGGTGGCCGGCAACGCCGACGCGCGGGCCGCGGCGAAGGCCATCCTCGCCGACTCGGGTATCCCGGTCAGTACCGCCGACAACGTGCTGCCCCGGATCGGGGTGCTCAATCCCGGCCCGGCGCGCGCCGGGATCCGGCAGGTGTTCCTGCGGCACGTGATCGGCGGCAAGCGGCTGTCCCGGGGTACCCGGTTCGCGTCGCTGGTCCGGGGCGCCACCCCGGACGCCGTGCTGACCGGGGTGGAGCTGCTGGCCGACCAGACCGGTACCGACCTGGTGGTGCTCGACATCGGCGGCGCGACGACCGACGTGTACTCCGTGCTGACCCCGGCCGGGGAGCAGGCAACGGTTGCGGGGACGCTGTGGCGTAGCCGTACCGTCGAAGGAGATCTTGGCGTGCGGTGGAGCGCGACCGGCGTGGTCGAGGCCGCCCTCGGCGAACGTCTGCTCGACCCCGCGGCGGCCGCGCCGCTGACCGCCGCGGCGCAGCGGCGCGCCGCCGACCCGGATCTGCTGCCCGGCGACGAGGCCGAGCGTCAGGTGGACGCGCGGCTGGCGGAGCTGGCCGCGACGGTCGCCCTGCGCAGGCATGGACGGCAGCGGGACCTGCGGGACGTCCGGTTGGTCATCGGCTCCGGCGGCGTCCTGCGGCACGGCCGTCGACCGGGACTACGTGCTCGCGCCGGCCGGGCTGCTGGCCCCGGAGTACCCCGACGCGGCGCTCGCGCTGCTCCGTTCCCGGCTACCGAACGTACCGGCGATCTCGCAATAATGTGCCTCCGGAAGACACGCCAGAGCGACACGCCGACAGATCGATCCGCCGTACGGGTAGCGGTTGACAGCCTCCGGGGGAGGGCGCGTACCGTCGTGGAGTCCTACTTCGGGAGCGGTGCGTTCTTCGCCTCATCCCTTTAGTCCGCTGGCCCGCGGTGACCAACCTGGTCGCCGTGCTGGGGCCAGGTCAGCGGGCGGGGGTCGGCGGGACGGTGCGAAGCGCCAGCCGCACGGTGGTTAGGGCAGGGGGGTACGCGCGGCCAGTAGACAACGGGCGGCAGCGGGCAGCCAGCTCGCGTCCGGTCGGTCCGAAGGTCGCGGAGGATCGCAGTCTGCCGCACCGGCCCGGATAGGGCCTGGGAGCACGGGGCGCGGCCACACCGGCCGCGCCCCGATTCCTGTCCTGACCACCCCCGGACCGCCGGGATTCGCGTATCCGGCCCGGACTCGTCGACAATGGGGGCACCGATCCCGCGGCGAAGGGCGAGCGCAGGCATGACGACCGTCGAGGTGGCGACCACGCCGACCGAGGTTGCCCCACCGCGGGCGCCCTCGGGTGCCGTGCTGCCCCGCTGGCTGGCCGTCGCGGCCGCGCTCGGTGCCGGTGAGGCGCTGCTGGTCGCCTTCCCGACCTACGGCCTGTGGTGGTGCGCGCCGATCGGGGTGGCGCTGCTCGCACTGGCGGTCCACCGGCGCGGCTTCTGGGCCGGTACCGGGCTCGGGGCGCTGACCGGGCTCACCTGGTACGTCATGCTGCTGTCCTGGACCCGGATCGTCGGCGGTACCGCCCCGTGGCTGATCCTGTCGTTACTGGAGGCCGGGTTCGTGGCGCTGATGGCCGGTGCGGCGGCCTGGTGCAGCCCGCTGGTCGACCGGTACCGGTGGACCTGGCCGCTGCTGACCGGCGCGCTGTGGACGACGCAGGAGGCGCTGCGGGACCGGGTACCGTTCGGCGGCTTCCCCTGGGGCCGGCTGGCGTTCAGCCAGGGCGACTCCCCGCTGCTGCGCTACGCGGCGGTCGGTGGCGCGCCGCTGGTGACCTTCGTGGTGGCCCTGGCCGGCGGCCTGCTCGCCTGGGCGCTGTGGAGCGGGCTCCGTTCGCCGGTACGCGCCGGTGCACTGCTCGCCGGCCTGGTGGTGCTCGGGCTGTCCGGGCTGGCCGTCCCGACCGGTACGCCCGCCGGCCCGCCGGTGACCGTGGCGATCGTCCAGGGCAACGTGCCGCGCCTGGGCCTGGAGTTCAACGCGCAACGCCGGGCCGTGCTGGACAACCACGTCGACGCGACCCTGGCGCTGGCCGCTCAGGTCCGCCAGGGTACGGCCAGCCAGCCGGACCTGGTGGTGTGGCCGGAGAACGCCAGCGACATCGACCCGCTCATCGACCAGGACGCCGACGCCCGGGCCCTGATCACCGAGGCGGCCGACGCGATCGGCGCGCCGATCCTGCTCGGCGCCGTCCTCGTCGGCCCCGGCGACCACGCCCGCAACGCCTCCCTGGTCTGGCTGCCCGGCGGGGCGGTGGCCAGCCAGTACGTCAAACGGCACCCGGTCCCGTTCGCCGAGTACATGCCGCTGCGGCCGGTGGCCCGGCTGGTCAGTGACCGGGTCGACCTGGTGCGCTCGGAGTTCGTACCCGGTGACCGGCCGGGCATCCTGACCGCCGGGCCGGCCCGGGTGGGGATCGCGATCTGTTTCGAGGTCGCCTACGACGACCTGGTCCGGGACACCGTGACCGGGGGCGCGGACCTGCTGGCCGTACAGACCAACAACGCCGACTTCACCCCCGCCGAGGCCGGGCAGCAGTTGGCCATGGTGCGGCTGCGCGCGGTCGAGCACGGGCGGGACGCGCTGATGGTCTCCACCGTCGGGATCTCCGGCTTCGCCACCGCCGACGGGCGGGCAACCGACCTGACCGGCTTCAACACCCGGGCGGTACGGGTCCGGCAGCTACGCCTGGGGACAGACCGTACGCTGGCCACTGCGGTCGGAACGGCGCCGGAGGATATGCTCGTCGGCCTTGGCGTGCTTGGACTCGCCGCCGCCACGCTACTGCGCAGACGGATACGACAGACGCGGGAGGAACTGTGAGCCAGGACACCACGGCACCGCAGCACGGTGCGGGCTACCCGGGAGTCGGCCGGGTGCTCGTGGTGATTCCCACGTACAACGAGGCCGAGAACGTCCGGATCATCGTCGGCCGGGTACGCCAGGCGGTCCCCGAGGTCGACATCCTGGTGGCCGACGACAACA
>VAXX01000243.1 GCA_005885115.1 Actinomycetota bacterium
CCATCATCAGGCCGATGGTCCCGGTCGGTGCGAGGACCGAGGCCTGCGAGTTACGCCAGCCATGCTTCTCGCCCAGCCGGATGCCCTGCTGCCACTGCCTGGTCGCCTCCTTGAGCAGCGCGGTCGCGTTGGCGCCCCGGGCCGGTACCCGCTCGCTCGCGTCGGCGTGCTGGCGCATCACCCGCTGGTGCGCGCTCGCGTTGCGGGCGTACCCGTCGTAGGCGCCGACGGCCGCGGCCAGTTCAGCCGACCGCCGGTACGCCGTGCCGGTCATCACCGAGGTGATCCCGGCCGCGACGGAGCGCCCGTCCTCGGAGTCGTACGGCAGGCCTGAGGCCATCAGCAGCGCGCCCAGGTTGGCGTACCCGATCCCGAGCTGCCGGTACGCCCGCGTGGTCTCCCCGATCTTCTGGGTCGGGAAGTCGGCGAAGCAGATCGAGATGTCCATCGCCGTGATGACCAGCTCGACCGACCGGACGAACTTCGCCACCTCGAACCCGCCGTCGGCGCGCAGGAACTTCATCAGGTTGAGCGAGGCCAGGTTGCACGAGGAGTTGTCCAGGTGCATGTACTCCGAGCACGGATTGGAGGCGGTGATCCGGCCGGTCTCCGGGCAGGTGTGCCAGTCGTTGATGACGTCGTCGTACTGGATGCCCGGGTCGGCGCACTCCCACGCCGCCTGCGCGAGCTGCCGGAACAGGTCACGCGCGTCGACGGTGTCCACGACCGCGCCGTCCAGCCGGGCCCGCAGCGCGAAACTCGCCCCGTCCTCGACGGCCCGCATGAACTCGCCGGACACCCGTACCGAGTTGTTCGCGTTCTGGTACTGCACGCTCACGATGTCGGCGCCGCCCAGGTCCATGTCGAACCCGGCGTCGCGCAGCGCCCGGATCTTGTCCTCCTCGCGCGCCTTGGTCTGGATGAACTCGACGACGTCCGGGTGGTCGACGTCGAGGATCACCATCTTCGCCGCGCGCCGGGTGGCCCCGCCGGACTTGATCGTGCCGGCGCTGGCGTCCGCGCCGCGCATGAAACTGACCGGCCCGGAGGCGGTCCCGCCGGAGGACAGCAGCTCGCGGGACGAGCGGATGCGGGACAGGTTGACGCCGGAACCCGAGCCGCCCTTGAAGATCAACCCCTCCTCCTTGTACCAGTCGAGGATCGAATCCATCGAATCATCCACTGAAAGGATGAAACAGGCGGAGACCTGCTGAGGGGAGGCGGTGCCGACGTTGAACCAGACCGGCGAGTTGAAGCTGAACACCTGGTGCAGCAGCATCCAGGTCAGCTCGTGCTCGAAGACCTCGGCGTCGGCCGGAGCGGCGAAGTAGCCGTGCTCCTCGCCGGCCCTGCGGTAGGTCAGTACCACCCGGTCGATCAGCTGGCGCAGGCTCCACTCCCGTTCGGGGGTACCCACCGCGCCGCGGAAGTACTTGGTGGTCACGATGTTGGCGGCGTTGATGCTCCAGAAGTCCGGGAACTCCACCCCGCGCTGCTCGAAGTTGATCGAGCCGTCGCGCCAGTTGGTCATCACGACGTCCCGGCGCTCCCACGACACCTCGTCGTAGGGATGCACCCCCTCCGTCGTCCAGACCCGCTCGACGCGCAGTCCGCCACCGGTCGTCGCCCGACCCTTGCCCTTGGCCCCACCCGTACCTGACGACGTGCCTACGGCGCCCGTCATTCCGTCCCCCCTCGCTCCACGGCGGCGTCGCCGCCCATGCTCCGAACTGTGGTGCTACGTCAGATGGTCAGCCGACCGGCGTCGGCTCGATGCCGCCCGGGTCGCGGCTGGCGCGCAGTGTCTCGATCTCCCGCTCGAAGTCCGACAACGACTCGAACGAGCGGTACACGCTGGCGAACCGCAGGTACGCCACCTCGTCCAGCTCGCGCAGCGGCCCGAGGATCGCCAGGCCCACGTCGTGGCTGGGTATCTCCGCCGCGCCCCGGGCCCGGATCGTCTCCTCGACCTTCTGCGCGAGGACCGCG
>VAXX01000244.1 GCA_005885115.1 Actinomycetota bacterium
TGGTGGCCGGCGAGGTAGAGCATGACCGGCTCATGCCAGAGGTACAGGCTGTAGCTGATCATTCCCAACCGCGCCAGCACCGGTCGGCCGAGCACCCGTCCGGTACGGGCCGGCCCGGCCAGTACCGACGCGGCGAGGACAGCTCCGAAGCCCAGTGCCGTCACCGTGTGGAAGTACAGCCGGGGTACCGGACCGGTGTCCCGGACGACGAACGCGGCCGCGATCGTGAACACGCCGGACACCAGCAGACCGGCGCGCACGGTTCGGGAGCCGGTGACGCGTTGGCCGCGCGCGGCGACCAGGCACGCGAGCAGCAGACCGATCGCGAACAGGTCGACTTTCGCCGGCAGGGAGAACCACACCCACCAGGTCTCCTCGCTGACGTGCCAGCCGTACCACGCGAGCGTCTTCCACGCCAGCCCGGCGCCCCCCAGGACGGCGACGGCCCCGAGGAGCACCGCGATCCGGCGTCGCGGGTCGGGGATGCGCCGGCACAGTGCCGACAGGGCCGCCCCGAGGGTCGCGAGGAGGAGGTAGAAGTGCACCTCCACGGCGAGCGACCACGCGGGCCCGACGGTGTAGAAGATGCGCTTGTCGTCGAAGACCTGTGTGAACGTCAGATGTTCCAGGAGGTCGAGCCAGTCTCCGGGGAGGGACCGGGTCCGGGCGGACCAGACCACCAGAATGACCACGACGTAGAGCGGCACGATCCGGACGGTGCGCCGGAACAGGAACGTACGTGGCGACAGCGGCCGCTGTTCGGCGAGCGCGGCCCTGGCGTACGGCAGGCCGAGCAGGAACGCGGACAGGACGAAGAACAGCCCGACGAACGAGTCGAGGCCGACGAGCAGGATGTGCCAGGGCGTACCCACGTACGGGTAGCGGGCGTGCGGTCCGCTGCGCATGTACTGGTACACGTGATACACCACGATGAGTGACGCGGCCAGTCCCCGGTACCCTTCCAGCGCGGCGTACCGACCGACCGTGTGTTCGGCCGCGTCGGCCGAACTCCGCTGCGGCCGAGGCCGCACGGACGCCGTCGTGGCGTCGGTCACGATCCCCCTCCGTTTTCCCGCCCGGTCAGGAGTTTCGTGCGCTGCCGGTGCCAAGAGTGTGTCCAGGCCGGCGAAGTCCCGGCAAGGCGCCAATTTCTGGCCCCTACCCCCGGCTGAGCCGGGTCACGCAGGCGAGGAACCCGGCGCTCGAGGCGGATGTGCTTCCTGCGTCAGATCCCGGTGGTGACTGTTGCCAGCCGTGGCACCCGCTGCCAACGTGGGTGGCATGACGGGTGTTGTGTTGCGCCGGCCGGTCGGGTCGACCGCGGTATCGGTGGGTGTCATCGTCGGCGTCCTGGCCGTGCCCGCTACCGCGCACGCCGACCCTTCGACCACGGGCCGCTGGGTGGTCAGCTGGGCGGCGAGCCCCACCATGGCCGGTACGTTTCCTGACCTCGCCTGCCCGAGCGGTTCGGGCCTGCACGACCAGACGGTCCGCGACGTCCTGTCGACGAGCGTAGGCGGCACCCGGGTACGGGTACGGCTCGCCAACACCTTCGGCGGCCAGCCTCTCCGGATCGGGCGGGCGACGGTGGCGCTGGTCGAGGCGGGCGCCGCGACGGTACCGGGCTCGACGCGGATGTTGACGTTCGGCGGCGAGCAGTCGGTGACCATCCCGCCGGGAGCGGAGACCTCCAGCGACCCGGTACCGCTGCGGGTGCCCGCACTCCGCCAGCTCGCCGTCAGCGTCTATCTGCCTGACCAGACGGGACCGGCGACCCAACATCTGTTCGCGCAGCAACACAACTACCTGTCCGACGGCGACGCCGCACTCGCCAGTTCAGCGGTCCCGTACACCACCGCCATCAGTTGCTGGCTGTTCGTCGACGGGGTGGACGTGTCCGCCTCGCGCCCGGTCACCGGCGCCGTGGTGGCACTTGGTGACTCCATCACCGACGGAGCCGGGTCCACCGTCGACGCCAACCGGCGCTGGCCCGACGACCTGGCCCGGCGCCTCGACGCCCAGCGGGGCCCGACCTTGGCCGTCGCCAATGCCGGCATCACCGGCAACGAGGTGGTCCTCGACCGCCAACCGGTCGTGTTCGGCCCGAGCGCGCTGCACCGGCTGGACCGCGACGTGCTCGCGCAGACCGGTGCGCGCACGGTGATCCTGCTGGAAGGCATCAACGACATCGGCGGCGACCACATCGACGCCAACCAGCTCATCGCCGCGGACACCGAGATCATTTCCCGGGTACACGCGCGGGGTATGCGTATCCTCGGCGCGACCCTCACGCCGTTCATCGGCTCCCACGAGCAGTACGGCGGGGACTACGGCACCCCGTGGGGCGAGCAGCAACGCCAGGCCGTCAACCAGTGGATCCGTACCGCGGGCGCCTTCGACAGCGTCGTCGACTTCGACCGGGCGACCGCCGATCCAACCGAGCCCGACCGGCTGTACCCGCCGTACGACAGCGGTGACCCGCCGACCCTTGCCGGGACGATGGCGGGCATACCCATGCCGAACTCCATCTAGCGAGATCTTTGGTTACATTGATCGATGTCGCTCGTATTGTGGTAGGCCGGGATGAACCAACGAACGAGGAGACAAAACCATGGCCAGGTCGGAGAACGGGCGCCGGCTGCGCCGGATCGCCTCGGTCGCGGTGGCCACCGCACTCGTGGTCGCGGGCGGTCAGGCGGTCGCGCAGGCGGCGGTGGCGGACACGACCGGTACCACGATCACGATCGACCGTACCCATCCGTTCGGCGCGCTTGCGTCGGACTTCGTCGGGCTGTCGTACGAAATGCGCGAGCTGTCGAAGCTGTGCACGAACGGACCCTGTACCGGCAACTTCGACGCCCGCCAGGGCAACCTGATCACGTTGCTGCGCAACCTCGGCCGCA
>VAXX01000245.1 GCA_005885115.1 Actinomycetota bacterium
GACTACAACCTCAACCTGGCGCAGGCCGGCTTCGCCGGGCTGAACTTCCACGGCGGCTTCGGGGTCTGCGACGCGCCGCTGTTCAACGGGAAGTTCCAGCGGTACACGCCGATCTGCGCGGCCAACGACGCCGACGCGGCGGCGAAGGTCTACACGGCCATGCCGGAGTACTACGGGCTCTACCTGGCGACCCTGATGGGCAGCGGGCGGTTCCTGCCGGTGACGCTGTCCAGCGAACACAACGTCACGGCGTACGCGGTGCGCGGCTACGACGGGCGGGTACGGATCGCGGTCATCGAGAAGGACGCCACGAACGGTACGCCGGTCCCGGTCAGCATCTCGCTGCCCGGCGCGCACGGCCTGGCCTCGGTGCTGCACCTGACGGGTACCTCGTTGGACAGCGCGGCCGGGGTCACGGTGCAGGGCGCCACGGTGGACCGCAGCGGGCGCCTGCACCCGGGCCGGCCCGACGTCGTCCGGATCAGCCAGGGTACGGTCAGCCTCCAGGTGGCCTCGGG
>VAXX01000246.1 GCA_005885115.1 Actinomycetota bacterium
AGGCCAGCAGGGACGGCGCGTGGTGCAGCAGACCACCGATGTACCAGCGGGCGGTGTCGGACAGGCCGCCGTACCCGGTCTCGTCGTAGAACAGCGGCTCGCCGTTGGCCCACAGGCTCTGGTGGGTGTGCATGCCGGAGCCGTTGTCGCCGAACAGCGGCTTGGGCATGAACGTCGCGGTCTTGCCGTTGGCCCAGGCGGTGTTCTTCACGATGTACTTGAACAGCTGAAGCTGGTCACCGGCGTGCAGCAGGGTGGAGAACTTGTAGTTGATCTCGGCCTGGCCGGCGGTGCCCACCTCGTGGTGCGCGCGCTCGACGGTGAAGCCGGTGTTCACCAGGTTGCGGACGATCGCGTCGCGCAGGTCGGCGTAGTGGTCGGTCGGGGACACCGGGAAGTACCCCGCCTTGTACGGCGTCTTGTACCCACGGTTGCCGCCCGCCTCGTCGGCGCCGCTGTTCCACCAACCCTCGACCGAGTCGATGTAGTAGTAGCCCTTGTTCGCGGCGGTCTCGTGCCGGATCGAGTCGAAGACGTAGAACTCGGCCTCGGGCCCGAAGTACGCGGTGTCCGCGATCCCGCTGGCGGCGAGGAACGCCTCGGCCTTGCGGGCGATGTTGCGGGGGTCGCGGGACGCGCTGGACGCGTCCGGGAGCAGCAGCATGTCCGATTCGTGGATCGCTTGGAAACCGCGGATGGACGAGCCGTCGAAGGCGAGACCGTCAGAGAAGATACTCTCGTCGAACGACTCGACCGGCACGGTGAAGTGCTGCATGACACCCGGCAGGTCACAGAAGCGTACGTCGACGAACTTCACGCCCTCGTCTTTGAGGTACCGAAGGAGTTCCTCGGAATTGGCGAACAACACGTCCTCCTGGGATCCACAGGTGGGGGTCAGCGTCGATGCTGGATATTGGCCGCGACGCTATGACCATGGCATTGCCCGAGCATGTCTCAAATGTTTCCGCCATGTTACGACCCTGGCGGCCCATCTCGGGCCGGTTTCGGCTGGTCGGGAGGGTCCCCGGCCACCCGGCACACAGCCTACGACCTGCGCCGCCGACCCCGACGCGAGGGTCGTCAGCGGCGCGGCATCCGGAGGTTGGACGGGCGCATGTTCTTGGGGATGGCGCCCTTGGGCAACTGCGGCCGGGCGGTCAGCGCCTTGAGGCGTACCTCCAGGGCGTTGACCTCCTTGCCGGTCAACGTACGCGGCAGCCGCATCAACGTCGTCCGCAGCTTGGCGATCGGGATTTCGCCCTCGCCGTGGCCGATCACGTAGTCGTGCAGCTCGGCCGAGCCGATCACCTTCGACAGCCGCTTCTTCTCCTGCCCGAGCAGGCCCCGGATCCGCGACGGGTTGCCCTCGGCGAGCAGGATCACGCCCGGTTTGCCGATCACCAGGTGGACGAAGTCGAACTGGGTGGTGGAGGCCAGGCCCGGGGTGACCCGCCAGTCCCCGCGCATGTTCTCCACGATCGAGGCGGCCGCGCCGGGCTGCCGTTCCGCTTCGATCATCATGGCCTTGTTGGACCGTACGCTCAGCACGCCCAGGACCGCGATCAGTGAACCCATCACGCCGATCACCAGCCACGTCCACCCGCCGACGAACGTGACGACCAGGGTGGCGGCCAGCAGCGGCAGCAGGAACGCGGCGATCGCCAGCGGTACGAACCGCTTGTCGCGCTTGGCGGTGAACGAGAACACCGTACCGATCTGCCGGATCCGGTCGCGGAACGACAACTTCTCCGGCCCTGCTGCCTTAGCCATGGCTCGAAGTCTAAGCGGTATGGCTACGGTAGGCGCGTGCCGCCTGAGCCAGAGAAACGGGTCACCTGGGCCGAGCTGTTCTTCGACCTCGTGTTCGTGTTCGCCGTCACCCAGGTGTCCGCGCTGCTGCACCACGACCATTCGTGGGCCGGGGTCGGCCGGGCGCTGATCGTGTTCGTACCGGTCTGGTGGGCCTGGGTCGGTACGACGATCCACGCCAACCGGCACGACGTGGATACCCCGTACGACACGATCGGGATCTTCACGGTCGGGCTCGGTAGCCTCGGTCTGGCCCTGGCGCTGCCCGGGGCGTACGCCGACCGGGGGTTGCTGTTCGGCGGCTCGTACCTGTTCCTCCGGTTGGTGCTCGCCGTCCTGGTGTTCCGCGACTGGCGCGGGATGACGCTGAACTCGTTCAGCGTGGGGGCCTTCGTCACCGGGCCGCTGTTGCTGCTGGGCGGGCTGGCCCACGGTACCCCCAGAATTGTCCTCTGGGCGCTCGCCGCGACCACCGACCTGGTGACGCCGCGGCTGCTGCGCAGCCGCCTCGCGGTGGTCCGCTTCGACGCGGCCCACCTGCCGGAGCGGTTCGGGCTCTTTCTGATCATCGCGTTGGGCGAGTCCCTCGTGCAGGTCGGCGCGGTCGCCGCCGCCGGACCGCTGTCGGTGGGCCGGCTGGCCGCGACGGTCGCCGCGTACGCGCTGGCCTGCTCGCTCTGGTGGGTCTACTTCGTCTTCGCGGCCCGGGCGGTCCGGTACGCGATGGAGGTCGCGCAGATCCACGCCGAGGTGATCCGGCCGGTCTTCTCGTACGGGCATCTGCTGTTCATCTGCGGGATCATCGGCGTCGCGGTCGGGCTGTCCGAAACCGTCGGCGCACCGGGCCGGCACCTCGGGTGGGGACCGGCCGGGCTGCTCGTCGGCGGCTGCGCGCTGTACCTGGCGACCTTCGGGTACACCCGGTACCGGATGTTCGGCGCCATCTCGTGGACCCGGCTGTCGG
>VAXX01000247.1 GCA_005885115.1 Actinomycetota bacterium
CGTTCCTCGCCTCGGGGCGCGCCAGGCCGGTACCCCCGGAAGAACCGGAACCACCGGCGGCGCCGCGGCCCTTCGTCCTGACCTCCGGCCGGGTCCTCGGCCGCCGCTCCGACCTCGGCCTGGAGACGCAGGTCAGTGCCCGGATCTCAGGGCCTGACCCGGCGCTGGCCCGGCTGCCCCGCGAACAGCGGGCGATCGTCGCCGCCTGCGCCCGGCCGGTGTCGATCGCGGAGATCTCCGCCCGGCTGCACCTGCACCTGGACGTCACGAAGATCCTGGTCACCGACCTGAGCGCGGCCGGCTACCTGGAGGTCCACCACGTGGACCGGTTCAGCCCGACCGATGTCCCGACCATCACGCGGGTGATCGATGGACTCCGCTCACTCTCCTGACGGTGCCGCGCCGGTACCGGTCAAGATCGTGGTGGCGGGCGGCTTCGCCGTCGGCAAGACGACCACGGTCGCGGCGATCTCCGAGATCGCCCCGCTGACCACCGAGGCCGAGATGACCGTGGCGTCGGTCGGCGTGGACGAGCCGGCGCTGGCCACCGGGAAGACCACCACCACGGTGGCGATGGACTTCGGCTGCGTCACCATCGACCGGAGCCTGAAGCTGTACCTGTTCGGTACGCCGGGACAGTCCCGGTTCGGGTTCATGTGGGACGACCTGGCCCGGGGCGCGCTCGGTGCGCTGGTCGTGGTGGACAGTACCCGGCTGGACGACTGCTTCCCGGCGGTGGACTACTTCGAGCGCATCGGGCTGCCGTTCGTGGTCGCGGTCAACGCCTTCCACGGCCGGCTCGCCCATGACCTCGGGGACGTGCGCTGGGCGTTGGCCGTGGACGAGACGATCCCGGTGCTCGCGTTCGACGCCCGGGACCGGCTGTCGGTACGCGACGCGCTGCTGGCCGTACTGGATCGGGCCCTGGCCCGGGCGTCTGGAACGAGGAGTGCGACATGAGTCTTGACGAGTCTCTGGAGCGGATGGCCCGGTGGGAGGCGCTGCGGCAGCGGATGGCCGGCCAGCACCGGGACGACACGGTGGTGGACGAGCTGATCGAGGCGGTCGGTACGGTGCTCCAGCGGCACGGCCCGCTCGCCGTCACGGTCACCGTCGAGGCCGGCGCCGAGCCGGCGACGGTACGCCTGGACTGGCGCGACGGCCAGCTCAGCGTGGCCCGGGTGGGCGCGCAGCCGCCCCGTACCGCGGCGGCCCTGGCCGAGCTGATCCGGCAGGACCCGTCCCTCCTGCGCCCGGACGGCGTGACAGACTGATCCCACGCTCGCGCTGGCCGCAGCGGCTGCCGCCGTGAAGGAGTGAAGGGGGATCCGCCTGTGCTGCGCTGGTTGACGGCCGGGGAGTCGCACGGTCCGGCGCTGGTCGCGCTGCTGGAAGGGGTACCGGCCGGGATCGAGGTGACCAGTGCCGAGATCGCCCACGAGCTGGCCCGGCGCCGGCTCGGGTACGGGCGGGGGGCCCGGATGTCCTTCGAGCAGGACCAGGTGGAGATCGTCGGCGGGCTCCGGCACGGGGTGACCCTGGGCAGTCCGGTGGCCGTACGGGTGGGCAACAGCGAGTGGCCCAAGTGGGAGACCGTGATGGCCGCCGATCCGGTGGACCCGGCGGTACTGGCCGAGCTGGCCCGCAACGCCCCGCTGACCCGGCCCCGGCCGGGCCACGCCGACCTGGCTGGCCGTGGGTACCGTCGCCAAGGCGCTGCTCAAGCAGGCGCTGGGCATCGACATCGTGTCGCACGTGGTGGAGCTGGGTAGCGTGGCCGTCAAACCGGGCCTGCAACCGCGGCCCGAGGACGCCCAGCGCATCGACGCCGACCCGCTGCGCTGCCTGGATCCCGCGGCCAGCGCGCGGATGGTCGAGGAGGTCGACGCGGCCAAGAAGGACGCGGACACGCTGGGCGGCATCGTGGAGGTGCTGGCGTACGGGGTACCGCCGGGGCTGGGCAGTCACGTCCAGTGGGACCGCAAGTTGGACTCCCGGCTCGCGGCGGCGCTGATGTCGATCCAGGCCATCAAGGGTGTGGAGATCGGCGACGCGTTCACCCAGGCGCGCTCGCGCGGTTCGCAGGCGCACGACGAGATCGTGCCCAGCGCCACCGGGGTACGCCGGCTGACCGACCGGGCCGGCGGCCTGGAGGGTGGCATGACGACCGGGGAACCGGTACGGGTCAGGGCCGCCATGAAGCCGATCTCCTCGCTCAACCGGGCACTGTCCACAGTGGACGTGGTGACCGGCGAGCCGGCGACCGCGATCAACCAGCGTTCGGACGTGTGTGCCGTACCGGCGGCCGCCGTGGTCGCCGAGGCGATGGTGGCGCTCGTCCTCGCCGAGGCGGCGACGGAGAAGTTCGGCGGCGACTCGGTCGCCGAGATCCGCCGTAACCTCGCCGGCTACCTGGAGCACCTGGTAATCCGATGAAGCCGGTGTGTGTCATCGTCGGGCCGCCCGGCGCGGGCAAGACGACCGTCGGTCAGCTCGTGGCGGCCGGACTCGGCGTCGCGTTCCGGGATTCGGACTCCGACATCGAGGCGGTCGCCGGCAAGCCGATCCCGGACATCTTCGTCGACGACGGCGAGGAGCACTTCCGGACCCTGGAACGGGCGGCCATCGCCCGGGCGCTGGGCAGCTTCGACGGGGTACTGGCCCTGGGCGGGGGAGCGGTGCTCGCGGAGCAGACCCGTGCTCTGCTTCGAGAGCACCGTGTCGTGTACCTGTCGGTGGAGCTCGCCGACGCCGCCCAGCGGGTCGGGCTCGGGGCCGGCCGGCCACTGCTCGCGGTCAACCCCCGCGCCACCATGAGGTACCTGCTGGACCAGCGCCGCCCGCTGTACGAGGAGGTGGCCGCGGTGACGGTACCGACCGACGGGGTCACCCCCGAGGAGGTCGCCGCGACCGTACTGGACGCGCTGCGATGACGACCACGATCCCGGTCACCGGCGAGCGTCCCTACGACGTACTCGTGGGGCGTGACCTGCTCGGTGCGCTGGCGCCCCTGCTGCCCGGGGCCGTACAGGTCGCCGTGCTGTACGCCGCGCCGCTCAAGGACTACGCGACCCGGGTCGCCGACGCGCTCGGGGAGGCGGGGCTGCGGCCGCTGCCACTGGAGGTACCCGACGCCGAGGCGGGCAAGGCGGTCGAGGTGGCGGCCCGGTGCTGGGACGCGCTGGGGGCGGCGGGATTTACCCGTACCGATGCGGTTGTCGGGGTCGGCGGCGGCGCGGTGACCGACCTGGCCGGCTTCGTCGCGGCCTGCTGGCTGCGCGGGGTCCGGGTGGTGCAGCTCCCGACCAGCCTGCTCGGCATGGTGGACGCGGCCGTCGGCGGCAAGACCGGGGTGAACACCGCGGCGGGCAAGAACCTGGTCGGCGCGTTCCACCCGCCGGCCGGCGTGCTCTGCGACCTGTCCACATTGGACACTCTGCCGCCGGTCGATCTGGTCGCCGGGCTGGCCGAGGTGGTCAAGTGCGGCTTCATCGCCGACCCGGCGATCCTGGACCTGATCGAAACCGACCGGGCGGCCGCCGTCGATCCGGCCAGCGCCGCGCTGCGCGAGCTGGTCGAGCGGTCGGTACGGGTGAAGGCGCGCGTGGTCTCCGAAGACCTGCGCGAGTCCGGACTGCGGGAGATCCTCAACTACGGCCACACGCT
>VAXX01000450.1:0-1951 GCA_005885115.1 Actinomycetota bacterium
GGCTGCTGCTGGTGGAGACCGCCACGACGGTACGCCCACCGCGGATCGTGGTGGACATGCTCCACGTCAGTTTCGTGGACTCGACCGGGATCGGGGCGCTGGCGGCCGGGTACACCGCCGCGCGTACCGCCGGGGTGGAGTTCAGCGTCCGGCACCTGGCCCCGTTCATCGCCGAACAGCTTCGCCTGACCGGCCTGTACGACCACCTCGTGGGCGCCGAGAGCTGACCGCCCAACTCGCCGGTTTCCGCGCGGTGGCCCCGGGTAGCCATCAAGCGGAGTCAATTGGCACGAGTTGGAGGTTTCTTCATGTCCGACACAGTGGCCGTTGCCCAGCTCAACCTGGGGGGCGCGGTGACCGACCTGTTCCGGTCGGTGTTGTTGTTCCTGCCCAAGGCCCTCGGGTTCGTCGTGATCCTGGTCGTCGGCTGGTTGGTGGCGCGGGTACTGCGCACGGCCGTCGACAAGGTACTGGAGCGGGTCGGGTTCGACCGCGCGGTCGAGCGCGGCGGGATCCGGGCCGCGTTGGGCCGCAGCAGGTACGACGCCTCCGACCTGGTCGGGCGGCTGGTGTACTACGCCGTCCTGCTGTTCACCCTGCAGCTCGCCTTCGGGATCTGGGGACCGAACCCGGTCTCCGACCTGATCCGGGGCGTGGTGGCCTGGCTGCCCAGGGCCTTTGTCGCGATCGTGATCGTGGTGGTCGCGGCGGCCATCGCCAGCGCCGTACGTGACGTCGTCGCCAACGCGCTCGGCGGCCTGTCGTACGGACGGGTCCTGGCCACCGTGGCGGCCTGGTTCATCATCGGGCTCGGCCTGATCGCCGCGCTGAACCAGATCGGGGTGGCCACGACGGTCACCACGCCGATCCTCATCGCGGTGCTCGCCACCATCGCCGGCATCCTGATCGTCGGCGTGGGCGGCGGGCTGGTCCGGCCGATGCAGGCGCGTTGGGACCGGTGGCTGGACCGTGCCGGTACCGAGTCGCAGGCGATCGCCGAGCACGCCAGGGCGTACAGCGCCGGGCAGTCCGACGCCAGGCAGGCGATGGCGCCCGAGCCGACCCCGGCGGCACCCGACGCGCCGGCCCAGGGCGCGCCGGCCCAGGGCGCTCCGGTACCGGCGACGACCGCGCCGACGGTGGGCTTCGACCGGCCGCCGGCCGGGTACCCGTCGGAGCCGTCCGCCGAGCCGACCCAGGTGCTCCCGACGACCGGTCACCAACCACCGACTCCGGGTCGGTAACCGGGTACCGTCCGCGGACTGCGGGGGCGACCATTCGGCGGCCCCCGCGGTCCGCTCGTCCGGAACGGTCGTCCGCCTGCCGACACGGGGCTGCGCAGCCGCCGTACCAGGCTCTATTGTCGTGCCTCATGACCCCGAGCCCTGCCGGCTACTCCGTCCGCCTCGCCGCCGCGCGGGCGGCGCTCGCCGATCTCGCCGACCGCGTCGGTACCCCCGGCCTCGCCGCCGCGGCCACCCTGCCCGGGCTGCTCGCGGCCGTCGACCAGCACGCGGCCACCCTGCGCGACCTGCTCGGCGAGGACGACCGCGGACCGAGCCCGATCGGCCTGGCCGGGTACGCCGACGGGCTGCGCGACATGGCCGGCGACCTCGGCTGGCGCCTTCCCCAGCCGGAGCAGGTGGACTGGACCCGGGCGCCGTGGCTGCTGGTGCGGCTGGTCGCCGTGTGCCAGTTGGCGGCGACGACCAGCCGCTGACCGGCTGCCGACGGATCACGCGACCGGCACGGCCCTGCCCTGTCTGGCCGACTCGCCGGCCGCGATCATCAAGGCCAGGCTGGGTAGATTGTTGTGGCCGGAGATCGGTAGGTCGGTGCCGCGGTCGACGGCGTGGACGAACGCCTCGAGTACCCCCAACCGGTTGGACGGCATCGTCGGCAGCTCCACCTTCCGGACAGCTCCCGCCCGCGGGCGGATCTCCACGTACTC
>VAXX01000450.1:2150-7995 GCA_005885115.1 Actinomycetota bacterium
TTCCAGGATCGCCCGCATCAGGTCGAAGTGATGGATGGCGATCTGTACCAGGATCGAATGGTCGAACTCCGGGTGCGCCGACCGGGCGTCGTCGAACCGGCGGAAGCGCCGGAAGTCCACGGCCAGGCCGTGCACCTCGCCGAGCTCGCGTTCCCGGACCAGCCGGCTGACCAGGGTCGTGGCCGGGTCGTAGCGGTAGTTCTGCGATACCGCGAGGGTCAGACCCCGGGCCCGGGCGACCTCGACGGCCTGCCGTGCCTGCGGCAGGGTCACCGTGAACGGCTTCTCGACCAGGACGTGGCGGCCGGCCTCCAGCGCGGCGAGCGCGACCGGGCCGTGCGCGGCGATGGCCACCGTGGCCAGTACCGCGTCGGCGTCGGTCCGCCGTAGGGCCGTTTCCACCGTGTCGTACACGGCGATGCCATCGAGCAGGCCCACCGCACGGGCCTGCTCGATGGCTGCCGGATCGACATCCACGGCGGCGACGACCTCGATCCCCTCGACGAACGGCAACACGTTGACGGCCCAGTCGCGACCCCACTCGCCCAGGCCCACCTGGATGATCCGGATGGTCATGGGTGCAACAACCGCTGCAGACCGGCCACCACGTCCTGGGCGGCCCGCTGCGGGCTCTTCTGCCCGGCGAGCAGGCCGTTCCAGCTCTGGCCGAAGACCTGACGTACGGCGCTGACCTTGGTACCGAGGCCAGGGTCGGGGTACTCGGTTCCGCTGCGGATGGCCGCCTGGAAGGACTTGACGACCGGATCCTGCATCTCCGGGGCGGCGGACAGGTCCGTACGGTTGGGCACGCTGCCGAAGTCGAGGGCGACCAGACCTCCGTCGTGGCTCAGGACCGTGCTGGTGAGGTACTCCCAGGCGAGCTTTGGGTCGCTGGCGAACCGGCCGACGCAGAACTCCTCGCCACCCAGGTACACCGTCCCGCCCATCGGCCCCCTCGGCATCGGGGCCACCCCGTACCGGAACTTCGCGTCCGTCTTGGCTTTGCCCCGCTGCCAGTTGCCGTTGACGCAGAAGACCACGTTGCCCGCGGTGAACCGCGGAAAGGACGTCACCTGGTTCCAGGTGGCGACGTCCGCGGGCAGGTAACCGGCCCGCAGCCAGCCGGTGAACAGCTCGAAGGTCTGTTGCAGCGGTGCCACGTCCGGATGCAGGTAGTCGAAGCCGAAGCCGGAGTAGAACGGCCTGGCCTGCCACTCGGCGTCGAGGTTCGCGTCCCCGGCGATCGCCAGCCCGACGTATCCGGCCTGCTTGACCTTTGCCAGCGCCGCGCCCAGCTCATCGAACGTGACGGGCGGGGTGATCGACAGCTTGTCGAGGATGTCAGCGTTGTACCAGAGCCCGATGAGGTTGGAGTACGGCTTCACCGAGTAGACCTTTCCGTTGCGCCTCCCCACCGCGCCGGCCGGGAACTTCGACCGGTCGGACCAGCTGTCCCAGTACGTGGTGAGGTCGGTGACGACCCCGGCCGGGACGAGCTGGTCGAGGTCACCGCTCGACTCGAAGGCATCCGGCCCGGTCCTGCTCGCGGCCGACCCGATGACCTTCCCGGTCATCTGATCGGAGGGTACGAAGATCTTCTGTACCCGCCCGCCCGGAACGGCCTTCGGAAACAGCGCGAACCACTTGTCCTCGGCCGCCCGCGACCGCCGTACCGGCACCGAGCGCCGTCATCTTCAGCAACGATCGCCGTGAGTATGTGTACATCCTGCTTACCTCCCTGGCCGTCTTGGCATCACTTTCCTGTACCAGCCGAAAGACCCCGGACCACGGACCGCTGGCCGAGGGCGAACACCGCGATCGCGGGAACCGAGGCCATCACCGAGGCCGCCATGAGCGCCGGCCAGTCGATTCCGTACTGCGTGACCTGCAGCGCGAGGGTCGCGCTCAACGTGTACTTCCCCGGGTCGGAGAGGAAGCTGATCGAGTAGAGGAATTCGCCACTGGTGATGATGAACAGCAGGGTCGCCACCGCCATCGCGCCGTTCCTGGTGACCGGCAGGACGATGCGGACGAAGATGGCCACCGCCGAGGCACCGTCCACGGCCGCCGACTCCTCGATCTCCCGGGGCACCGCCCGGAAGAACGGGCGCAGCACCAGGACCGCGAACGGCAGCAGCATCGCGGTGTCGGCGACGATGAGGCCGGAGTAGCCGCCGAGCAGGCCCCACTGGCCGAGGACCCGGAACAGCGGGATCAGGGTGGAGGTCTGCGGCACCATCTGGAGCACGATGAGCAGCGCGAGCAGCGCGGGAACCAGCATCGAGACCGAGCGGCTCAGCCCGTACGCGGCCGGCAGGGCCAGCAGCAGGCAGACGGCGGTGGTACCACCGGCCACGATGAACGTACTCAGGGCGGCGTGGCCGATGCCCTGCCGGAGCACCGTGGCGTAGGCCGAGAGGCTGGGCCGGAAAGCGAGCGCGGCCGGGTGCGCGAAGATGTCCTGGGTGGACTTCAGCGAGGTCGCCAGCAGCCAGTACACCGGCAGGGCGTACGCGAGGAAAAGGGTAAGTACCACGAGCCTGCGGGGCAGCGACCTCATGGCGTCGCCCGCTGCCGACCGGTGACCGCGTACATGGCGGCGAACACGAGGACCAGGGCGAGGGAGAACACCGCCGTGGCCGCGCCGACCCCGAACTGGAACCCCTGGACCGCCTGCCGGTACGCGAGGAAGGGCAGCGTGCTCGTGGCGGTGCCCGGCCCCCCACTGGTCATCACGTAGATGAGGTCGAAGCTGCGGAAGCCGTTCACCACCAGGAGGATCGCGAGTACGGACAGGGTGGGCCGGAGATGCGGCATGATCACGTACCAGAACTGGCCGACCGCTCCGGCGCCGTCGAGCGCGGCGGCCTCCGACTGGTCCTGGGGTACGTCCAGGAGGGCGGCGCGCATCACGAGCGTCGAGAACGGCAGGACCATCCAGGCGTTCACCAACGACAGCGCGAGCAGCGCCAGGTGACTGTTGACCAGCCAGGGAACCGGCGCTGCCACGATGTGCAGCCGGACCAGTAACGCGTTGACCGGACCGTCCTGGGTGAGCAGGAACCGCCAGAGGTTCCCGACGACGACCCCGGGCAGCGCCCAGACGAACACCATGAAACTCAGCGCCACCCTGGTCGCCCAGCTGTCGACCCGCATCGACAAGGCCGCCACGGTCCCGCAGGCGAGGTTCACCACGAGGGCGACCGCCACGAGTACGACCGTGTGGGCGAGCGCTTCGGAGAAGTCCGGTACGCCGATGGTGGCCCGGAAGTTCCGCAGTCCGGCCGAGGGCCATGCGGAGAGGATGTCGGCGCTGGAGACGTCGCTGAAGGACATCACGAGGAGCTGGTAGAGCGGGTAGCACGCGAAGACCAGCAGGTATCCCAGGCTAGGGAGCACAAAGATGTCGGGTACCCCGTGTTGCCGCAGCCGGTGCACGCGTCGTCCGAGCGGGCCGGGACCGGGGCCCGCTCTTGGCAGTGGGGAGATGCCAGAACGGTTGGCCTTGCGGATCACCATCGTTCGGGACCTCAGGCCCGACACGTCGAGGATGCTACGCCCGGATGCGGGGGTGGAGCGGGTCGCCGGTCGAGCGTGATTTAACTGAGACGTGGCATTATCGATTTTCGAACCAGCCGGTTTCCCGGGCCGGCCAGGCGTCGGTGGCGAACGCATGCGGTTGCGGAGCACACCACAGGACCGCGTTGGCCAGTATCCGTTGTATCTCGGCCTGATGATAGATCGGGTGCTCCTCATGTCCGGGGCTGAAATAGAAAACCCGGCCCAGGCCCCGGGACCAGCACATTCCGCTGCGCATGATTTCGCCACCGGTGAATGAGCTGACGAATACCAGAGAATCCGGCTCCGGTACCTCGAAGAATTCGCCGTACATCTCGTCCACCGGGATGCCGCTACATGAACGTGCAGCGGGTACCCATGAGGCCGCGGAACGCCTTGGACAGGCTGCCACTGTGCAGAACGATCAGGCCCATGCCGTCGAGCACCCGGTGACGCACCCGCTCGGCGGCCTCGTCGTCGATCCGGTCGTCGATCAGATGGCTCCACCAGATGAGGACGTCGGTCGCGTTGAGGCGATCGGCGTCCAGGCCCTGATGTGGATCGTGGAACGTCGCCGTAGTGGCCGGCACGTCGGGGCGGAGAATCCGCCGGAGCGCTTCGGCAATTGTTTCGTGCATCGTGGCCGGATAGATTTCCCGGACCGCCGGATTGGATTGGTCCTCGACATGTTCGGCCCACACCAGAACGTGTACCGGCTCTGCCGTCTCCTGGCTCGTCATGCCTATACGATAGACACGTCCGACGCTCTCCACGACCACCCCGAAGTGCCGTAATACGTCGTGGGCTATCGTCTGGACATGGCATTTCGTGGCTGGCCGGCCGAGGCCCTGGAATTCTATGAGGGGCTGGCCGCCGACAACTCCAAGGCGTACTGGACCGATCACAAGTCGGTGTACGAGCAGTGCGTGTACGCGCCGATGGTGGAGCTGCTCGCCGAACTGGCCGACGAGTTCGGCCCCGGGAAGATCTTCCGCCCGTACCGGGACGTCCGGTTCAGCGCGGACAAGACGCCGTACAAGACCGCCATCGGCGCCTCGCTGGAGCGCGGTGGCTACGTCCAGCTCTCCGCCGAGGGACTCGCGGCAGGCAGCGGCATGTACCACCTGATGCCCGACCAGTTGGAGCGGTTCCGGGCGGCGATCGCCGACGACAAGACCGGCACCGAGCTGGCCGACCTGATCGGGCAGGTCCGCCGCAAGGGCATCGACGTCGCCGCGCACGACACGCTCAAGACCGTCCCGCGCGGGTACCCCCGGGACCATCCGCGGGCCGACCTGTTGCGCCACAAGGGCCTGATCACCTGGCAGCAGTGGCCGGTCGGGAAGTGGCTGGGCACCGCCGCGGCCAAGCAGCGGGTGGTCGACTTCCTGCACACCAGCCAGCCGATCGGCGCCTGGCTGGCCACCCACGTCGGCGAGTCCACCCAGCCGGCCCCGCGGCGCTGAACCGGCAAGCGCGGGTAATCAGCGGCCGTCCGCGCCGTGGCTGCATATCCTTGCCGCTGACATGGCACCGTCGCCGGGGGTATCCGAGCGGGACAGGCTGCGCGAGCGCCTGCCCGGCCTGACGCTGCGCGACGAGCACCGGCTGCGGCGGCTGCTCGACCGGCCGGGTGACCCCGCCGGGCTGGTCCCCGAGATCGAGGCCGCCGAGCAGCGGGTCGCCGCGCGGCGCGCCGCGGTACCGGAGATCCGCTACCCCGACGAGCTGCCGATCACCGCGCGGGTCGAGGACATCCGGACGGCCATCCGCGATCACCCGGTGGTGATCGTCGCGGGGGAGACCGGCTCGGGCAAGACCACCCAGCTCCCCAAGATCTGCCTTGAGCTCGGGCGCGGCGTCCGCGGGCTGATCGGCCACACCCAACCGCGCCGGCTCGCCGCCCGCACGGTCGCGGAGCGGATCGCGCAGGAGGTCGGCCAGCGGCTGGGGGACAGCGTCGGCTACCAGGTCCGGTTCACCGCCCAGGTGGGCGAGCGGACGCTGGTGAAACTCATGACCGACGGCATCCTCCTGGCCGAGATCGGCCAGGACCGGATGCTGCGCCGCTACGACACCCTGATCATCGACGAGGCGCACGAGCGCAGCCTCAACATCGACTTCATTCTCGGGTACGTCAGGCAGCTGCTCCCGCGCCGGCCCGACCTCAAGGTCGTGATCACGTCCGCGACCATCGACCCGGACCGCTTCTCCCGGCACTTCGACAACGCTCCGGTCATCGAGGTATCGGGGCGGACGTACCCGGTGGAGCTGCGGTACCGACCCG
>VAXX01000451.1 GCA_005885115.1 Actinomycetota bacterium
CGGGGACGAGCTTCGTCCAGGAGTCCGACACGTCGACCTGATGGCCACCCACGCTCCGGATCTCCGCCAGGTAGTGGTGGCCGGCTCGGCGCCCAGGCTATGCGGCGGCTACGGGCTCTGGCCTACTCGGCGGCCGGTAGACCCGCCGCCTGCTGGCGTGGCGGCTCTGGGCATCCGCGGTATTGCCGGTGCGGGGGATGCGGTAGTCCGGTAGGGCGTTCACAATAGCTGCCGAGTCTGTGGTTTCCGGGTCCGGGTTCTACGCCGCTGCTGCCCCCGAGGGCCCGCGCGCGACGCCGGCGCCGGTTGACCCCGGAGCCGTGGGACTCGTCGACGGATTGCCAGGGGCTTTCGTACCATCGACTGGCGCGCCGGTCTCAGTATTCACCGGTTATCCGCTGCCGCGGCCGGCCCCCCGCCGCCGCTTCGGTATCGGTTTCCTCGCCGGGTTCCTTACCGCGACGACGCTCGCGCTGCTGATCGGTTGCGGGATCGCGGTCGCCACTTCCGCCATCCACACGCCGGTACACGCCACCGTATTGACGGCGGGACGCACAGCTACGCCCACCGGGCTGCCGTCCGGGTCAGCGTTCCCATCGCCTACGCCGTCCGGGACCATCCACTCCAACGATCTGGCTAGCTACGCGGTGCCGGTACCGCCCAATTCCCGCCCGTGGCGCACTAAGCCGACGGATGAGCCGTTGAACCTTGACCAGACCGCTGCGCTCGCGAAGGATCCTACGGTTCGGGCCGAAGTCCTGCGCCGCTATGACTTCCAGCGCGCCTTCGCTCGACACTGGATCAGCTCAACCCGCTCGATTGTCGAGGATCGGCTCTACCAGTTCCCTAGTACAACGCTGGCCGCCGAGTTCTACCAGGAGGATGTCCTCCTCGACTCCGCCGGTAGCTGGGGCACCGCTTCGGACGTGGCGGGAGTGCCAGGCGGCAAGGCCTTCGTCAAGTCGGCGGTGGACGCGAATGGCTACCAGGGGACCCTCAGTATGGGTCTGAGCGGGGACATCGTCGTATGTATCTTCGCCGAAGAGCTGGCACCTGCGGACAGCACCGTAGCCAACCAGTTGCTTGCCGACCAGTACGCTCGCCTGTAGAACCACCGGCGGCCGAAAGAGCCTTTGCCCGCTGGCCGCAACATAGCCCAACAACGGTGATCAGTGCTATCAGCGGCCTCAGGAGGCCAAGATACTAACCAGTCGCGGACTTCCTACCGGGCTGAACCGCTTGGACCGGAAGCCTGCGGGGCGAACCGGTCTGCGAAATCGCCGCGAAGAGCAGCACGACGGAGAGGCGGAGATCCCGGCCTGACTGCCAGGGCGGACTCATCGACGCACCGTATCGCTGACGACGTCGGCGATACGGGCTCGTCAGCTCGGATGCCATGGCTGGCGCACTCAATTCGACAGATCCGGGTGGCGTGCAGGTTGCCAATCGTGGCGTGGCCATCGTTTGGGTGCTTGAGATGGCTTGCCGGCGACGTATCGCATTCGGGTACAGCAGTGGCTGGGGTGGGGGAGCAGATGGGGAGCAGTGGGTCGCTCCGAACGGCGTCTCGCAGTGACCTGCGCCGCTTTGTGTTCCTGCTGGTCACGGGCTTGCGGGGACGGTCGCGAGCTGGCAAGAGGTCGACCTACGCGCACTTCCTGGTCTTGGTCGTCTCGCGCGGTGGTCTTCGTGCCTGTGGCGGGGTTGTTTCCTGCAGCCGGTGCTCAGCGGCCGATGCTGGACCGGTCAATCAGGCTGGGGCTTACACGTTTACCGGCCCGGTAGTTCGTGAGCCGGCGCAGGATCTCTGCCCGGTCGTAGCTTGGGAACCGAACCAGCAGCAGCCGTAGCGTGAAGTCCGACTCGCGTTGCTCGTCGAAGAGCGCTACGTCGAGGGGGCGAGCGGAAACGTCCCAGGAGTCCGGTGCCGCCCAGTGTGTCATGCGTAGATAGAAGTCGTCGCGCGGGCCTGCCTGCGCAAGCATCGTGAGAAACCTAAGCCCATCGTCGATGGGAAAGTCGATGTACGCGCGTCCAAGTTGGGCCGCAACGACGGGACCCATGTGCGGCAACCGGTCGGCCCAGCTCGCGTTGCTTTCCCCCGCGTCCTGGCAGCAGGTCCAGGTCTGGAGTCCAACGGCCCAGATCATCTCGATGATCGGTGCGAGCTCCTCATCGATGTCGGCGCTCTTGTCGCCAACGGTTACCCGACGTACAGGGTGCACGTTGTTGGTGCTGGTAGTCACCGGGCAAGGGTATTCGTCGACGTTTGCTGGCGGCCCGCTGGGCCGGGCTGGGCAGGTCCAGCTGCAGATCGTGCGAGCGCGCAGTCTGCTCAG
>VAXX01000452.1 GCA_005885115.1 Actinomycetota bacterium
TCGCCGGCGGGGCCGCGTGGTGGCGCCGGACCAGGCTGACGGTACGGATACCGACGAGTGTCCTCGAACGGGTACTGGTCGTCGGACTCGGCGGGCTGATGCTCGCCGAACTGGTCGTGGCGCTGGTATCCCCGCCGAACAACTGGGACTCGCAGACGTACCACCTGCCGAAGATCGAACACTGGGTGGCCCAGCACGACGTCGCGTTCTTCGCCACCCGGATCCACCGGCAGGTGACCCTGGCGCCGGGCGCGGAGTACCTGCTGGTGCACCTGCGGCTGCTCACCGGCGGCGAAGCGCTCTACAACCTGCTGCAGTGGTCGGCCGGGCTGGGTTGCGCGCTGGTCGCCTCCCGGATCGCCGGGCAGCTCGGCGGGGGCCGGGTGGCGCAGTTGCTGACCGGGTTCGTCGTGGGTACCGCACCGATGGTGGCGCTGGAGTCCACCAGTACCCAGACCGACCTGGTGGTCGCGGCCTGGGTCGCCTGCGTGGCCACGCTCGTGCTCGACGAGCTCCGTACCCGTACCAACCTCTGGTCTTGTTTTCTGATCGGCGCCGGCACCGGGCTGACCGCCCTGACCAAGGCGACCGGCCTGCTGGGCATCGCGCCGCTGCTGCTGATCTGGGCGGCGCGGCAGCTTCCCCGGGCGCCGCTGCGGACGCTGGCCGGCGGCGCGCTTGTCGCGGTCCTGACCGCCGCGATCGCCGGGCCGTACCTCTACCGCCTCGACCGGACCTTCGGTAGCCCGCTGGGCCCGGACTACCTGCGCGACTCCGTGTCGATGCAACGGCACGACCCGGCATCGGTGCTGGTCAACGGGCTGCGGATCGGGTACAGCGCGCTGGAGACCCCGTTGACGCCGTTGGACCACGCCGCGTCAGGCGCGGTCGTCAGCGTCGCGCACGCCGTGGGTGTGGACCCGTCCGGGCGGGAGATCACCTTCTTCGATGCCACGTTCCCGACGGTGACCTGGATGCCCGACGAGGATCGGGCGTCGTTCCCGGTCCAGGGCACGCTGGTGCTGGTCGGCGCGCTGCTCCTGCTGGTACGGCGGCGGACCGCGCACGGTACCCGGGCCTACGCCGGGGCGTTCTGGCTGGCCGTGCTGCTGTACGCCGGGACCGTGAAGTGGCAGCCGTGGGGCAACCGGCTGATCCTGTTCCTGCTGGTGCTCGGCGCGCCGCTGGCCGGGTTGTGGCTCGCGCCGGCGCTGGAGCAGGCGCGCAAACGCCGGGTGGCCGCGTGGGCCGCGGCGGTGGCGCTGGTCGTGGGCGGGTGCGCGGGGTGGCTGGCGGTCGGGTACGGCTGGCCGCGCCGGCTGGTCGGGACCGGCTCGGTGTTCACCGAAAGCCGTACCGCGCAACGCTTCAACCGCCGGCCGCAGTGGGCTGGTGCAGGGCGAGGACACCTGGGAGTACCCGTGGTGGGTGCTGCTGCCCGGCACCCGCATCGACGCGCTACAGACCCTGGTGCCCGGGTACCCGCCCGTCACGCCGGAGCAGGTGGACGCGATCGTGTGTGTGGCGCCGGTACCGACCTGCCAGCACTACCTGCCGACCGGCTGGACGCTGCGGACCCAGGGCATCGTCAGCTACGCCGTGCGTCCCTAACCCAACATCGCCAGGTCGCTGAGCAGCGTGTTGGTCAGCACCACGCCCTCGCGGCGCACCTGACGCAGGTACCAGCGTTGCAGCGGGGTACGGGTCTGGTTGAACTGCCAGGAGCCGCGCGGGCTGTCGATCTCGCCCAGCTCGCTGAGCGCCGTATTGATCGACTGCGGCGACAGGTCACTGCCGGCCAGCGCGAGCGCCTTGTCCAGGACGGCGGCCGCGTCGTACGAGGCCATCGCGTACGTGCTGGGCAGCATGTTGTACAACTGCTGGAACGCCGAGGCGAACGTACGGTTGGCCCCGTTGTCCAGGTCGGGCGCGTAGTTCATCGCCGTGTACAGCCCACTCACGCTGTCCCCGAGGTCGCGCAGGGCGGTCGGGCCCTCGGTGACGAACCCCGGCGCGTAGATCGGGGTGCTCATGCCGGCCGCGCGCCACGCCTTGAAGAACGGGATCGCCGTGTCGGCGGAGAACGCCGCGAACACCGTCCTGGCGCCGCTGGCGTGGATCGCGTTCAGGTAGCTGCCCAGCGGCAGGTTGGGGCTGCTGACCAGCGGTATCTGTACCGGGTCGCCGACGACGTCGGGGTGCCCGGGTAACCCGTTGAAGGTCCGCAGGAACCCGCTCACCTGTTCACGGGCCGGTTCGGAGTCGTCGGAGACGACGTAGACGCTCTGGTTGCGCCGGGTCGCGAGGTAGCCGCCGAGCGCCCGACCGGCCTCGTCGTTGACGTACGAGGTCCGCCAGATGTACTTGACGCTACCCAGCGTGTTGGGCGAGGCGTTGGAGCCGAGCAGCGGTACCTGGGCCGCCTCGACCTGGTCACGGATCGCCGTCATCACGGTCGACCCGGCCACGCCGGACATCACCTGTACCGCGTGCTCCTTGATCAGCTTGTCGACCGCCGCCCTGCCGGTCTCGGCAGAGTCCCCCTCCTCGGCCATGATCAGTTGGATCGGGTGGCCGCCGAGGCGCGAGCCGTGCAGGTTGAGGTAGAGCTGGAAGCCGGCGATCAGGTCGTCGCCGATCGGCTTGTTCCCGCCGGCCTGCGGCACGATCATGCCGATCCGTACCGGCGTGGTGTCCGCGGCCGACCCGTCAGCGGAGCCGCAGGCGGCCAGCGCCGGTCCGGCGACCCCGGCCGCGCCGATCGCACCGAACAGCCTGAGGAGCTGCCGGCGGTCCAGGCCTGGCTCTGACACGACGGTTCCTCCCAAACCAAGGGGACCGCGTCACGCGGCCCGCCTGCGTTCGTACCCGCTTTCCCGGCGGCCGTCAACACGCTCGGTCAGGCCCGTGCGCCGAGCGTCCGGAGCGCCGCGACGACCGTGGGCCAGGCCGCGCTGAACGGATCAATGAGCCCGAAGTGCTCGGCGCCGGGCAGTTCGATGAGCCGGACGTCCCCGCCGGGGCGCGCGGCGTACGCCCGGCTCATCGCCACCGGTACCTGCGCGTCCGCGCTCCCGTGCACGATCCGCACGGGTACCGCAGGGGGGTCCGAGCGGGCCGGGTCGGCCTCCGGCACTGCCGAGGGAGGGCCGCCGAGCAGCGCCGCCACGGCACCCCGGTCCAGGTCCAGCCGGTACGCCTCGGTGAGATCGGTCACCGGGGCCAGCGCGAGCACCCCGGCGCTGGGTACCCGGGTCGCCGCCCACAGCGCCAGGTGCCCACCGGCGGAGTGCCCCGCCAGGATCGGCGGACCCGGGATGCCGAGCAGCCCGGGCAGCGCGGTGACGGCGGCCAGGACGTCGTCGAAGGTACCGGGCCAGCCGCCGCCGGGCTGACCGGTGCGCCGGTACTCCGGGCAGGCCACCGGGTAGCCACGGGTGGCCAGGTCGGCGGCGAGCGCCCCGGTGTGGGTACGGTCCCACGCGGTCCGCCAGAACCCGCCGTGCAGGAACAGGACCAGCGGCCCGGCGACGGTCGACGGCAGCCGCACGTCGGCCACCTGCTCCGGTCCCGGCCCGTACGCCACCGTCGCGTCGGGCGCCGGTGCCGGCCGGCTCAACACCTCGCGCGGATCCACGCAGCTCAGCGTACGGATCGCCGGCCGGGATGCGGCACCCC
>VAXX01000497.1:0-5178 GCA_005885115.1 Actinomycetota bacterium
CACCCGTCCGGTGGCCGCGGTCGGTGGGCTGGGGCTGGGCCCCGAGCACGTGGGCATCGTGACGGTGTGCCAGCATCCGTTGTCCGTCGCCGAGATCGCCGCGCATCTCGACCTGCCGGTCGGCATCGTCCGGGTACTCCTCGGCGACCTGCTCGACCTGGGCCTGATCGTGGCGCGCGAACCTCAGCCGATGGACGAGTTCCCAACCGAGGACGTATTCGAGGCGGTGATCAATGGACTACGAGCCCTCTGAGCCGGGAGACGGCGAGCGGCGGCTGCCGACCGCCATCAAGATCCTGGTGGCCGGTGGTTTCGGGGCGGGCAAGACCACGCTGGTGGGGTCGGTGAGCGAGATCCGCCCGCTGCGGACCGAGGAGCTGCTCACCGACAAGAGCGTCGGGATCGACGACACCTCCGGGGTGGAGGACAAGAACACCACGACGGTGGCGATGGACTTCGGCCGGATCACCCTCGGCGACGACCTGGTGCTCTATCTGTTTGGTACGCCGGGCCAGGACCGTTTCTGGTTCGTCTGGGACGAGTTGGCGCTCGGCGCGCTCGGTGCCGTGGTCATCGCCGATACCCGCCGGTTGGCGGCCTGCTTCCCGTCGGTGGACTACTTCGAGCGGCGGGGTACGCCGTTCGTCGTGGCGGTCAACTGTTTCGAGGGCGCCCGGCAGTACCGGACCGAGGAGGTACAGGCGGCGCTGGACCTGGACCCCGGGGTACCGGTGCTGCTGTGCGACGCCCGGTCCCGGGACTCCGGCAAGGAGCTGCTCGTCGCGCTCGTCGAGCACGTACTGGACCGGTTCCGGCAGCGGGCTACGGCACCACGATGAGGTGACCGATCAGCCGCTGCCGCGCGTCGTACAGCGGGGTACCGGGGTCGTCGGGAATCTGGTCTCCCAGGCGCCCGATCGCCCCGGGGGAGGCGGCCCGTACCTTCCGGTCGAGGTCCAGCACGAGCACCGGTACCGGCAACTCGCGTACCGTCGCCGCGAGCAGCTCGTACGTACCCGCGTTGTGCAGGGCGATCCCCGCGTGCGTGAACAGCGCCTGGAGCTGGTGCCGGGCCAGCTCGCCGAACAGCTCGGCGACCTGCCGGTGCTCCAGGTACACCACGGCCATCAGCTCGCCGGCGTACCGGATCGGGGTGCACAGCAGCGACGCGGGGGCGTGCCGGTCCAGGTACGGGTCCGGGGCGAGCTTGCCGACGTCCAGGTAGTCGCCGGCGACGGTACGACCGGTGTCCCGGACGTACCCGACCGGCCCGTCGGGCAGCGGTACCGGCTCGGCGGGTGCGGCCTGGCGGAGCTGCCCGTCCGGCCCGGGTAGCAGCAGTGCGCCGCGTTCCGCCCCGGCCTGCTGTACCAGCAGCGTGAGCAGGGTCGGCAGCAGCTCGTCCAGCCGCAGGTGGGCGGAGATCGTCTCGATCGCGTGCAGGGTGGTGAGCAGGTCCAGCGGTTCGGGCGCCTGGGCCGGCTCCTGGGCGGACAGCCCGGCGATCAGCCGGTCCAGCTCCTCGACCTTCGTCCCCGCGCCCCACTGCTCGTAGCAGGTACGGGCCCGCCGCAGGTAGGCCACCGCGGCGTCGGGTATCCCGCGGGCCGCCGCGTACCGGCCGCCCAGCTCGGCGGCCATCCCTTCGCCGTGCGGAAACCCGTGCTCCCGGGCGGCGGCGATGGCCCGGCTGTACTGGCCGACCGCCTGGTCCACGTTGCCGGCCAGCCGGGTCCGTTCGGCGGAGACGAGCAGGGCGCGGTACCCGAACGCGGCCGGCGCCGCGCCCGCCCAGTCGTCCAGCGCCGCCTGCAACTCGTCCAGCTTGGCCGACCAGGCCCGCCGCTGCTCCGGCGGTACCGACTCGAAGCACTGGGTCAGCGTCAGCGCGTGGTAGAAGGACCGGTCGGCGGCGGTGAACCGGCCCCGCCCGTACGGCTCGACCGCCTCGATCGTCTCGGCCAGCTCCAGCGCCCGCGGGTAGTCGCCGAGCAGGACGGCGGCGGCGAGCATCCGGGTGAGGATCACGCTGGACGCGTGGCCGAGGGCACCGCCCCGGCAGGCCCGGGCCAGTTGGGCCTCGCGCGGGGACTCGGGCGGCGCGAGGCCCGTACCCCGGCCGCGCAGCCCGGCGAGGATGTCGTCCATCGCCCGGTTGGACATCGCCACGATCGGGTCCTCGCCCTGCTGGGCCAGGAACTCCCAGACCGCCCGGGTCTCCTCGGCGACGGCGTCCAGGTGGGTACCGGTGGCGAACAGGTGCATCTGGTAGAGCATCCAGTTGGCCTTGGCGAACTGCTGGTCGCCCCGTTCGAGGGCGTCCGCGTACGCCTCGCGGAGCAGCCCGACCGCGAACTGGACCGACCGGCGCCACGGCGGCAGGCTCAGCGCCACGACCGCCTTGGCCTGCGCGGCGTACTGGGTCGCCGGTACCCCGCCGACCAGGTGCAGCGCCATGTCCATGCACAGCGTCGCGGCCTCGTGCTCGCGCTGGTCGGCCAGGACCAGGCCGGCGAAGGCGAACGGGATGCTGGAGGAGACCGTGGCGCCGTGGTCCAGGGCCAGGGTCGCCGCCCGCGCGGCGAGCAGGGTGAGCCAGTCCGGTGGACGTACCCGGGCGGCCGGCAGCAGCGTCGCGATCAGGTTGGTGGCGGCCAGCGCCGGCCGGTCGGTCATCGGCGGGCGCCCGGTGAGGTCGCTCAGGCGTACCCCGGCCAGCCGGTGCCGGAGTGTCCCCAGCGCGGCGTCGGCGGCGGCGCGCCACCCGTCGGTGGTGGTCGGCAGGTCGATACCGAGCAGGCGCAGCGCGCGGATCCCCGGCTCGGCGTCGGCGTCCCAGTCCCCGCCCAGCCGGGGCAGGTTGGCGTGCAGCGCGAGTACCTCGACCCGGCTGAGGTCCACGTTCGTGCGTACCATCGCCTTGTCCAGCAGCCGCAGCGCCCGGTCCGGGTGGCCGGCCACGTGCTCGGCCTCGGCGGCCCGCATGTGCAGCGCGACGGCCAGGTCCGGGCAGCGCTCCCACGGGTCGGCCGGCAGCGCCGACAGCCCGGCGGCGAAGTATCCGCGGGCGGCCTCCGGCGCGCCCCAGCGCTGGGCGGTGTTGCCCGCCCTCAGGTTCAGCTCGGCCAGCCGGATCCGCTCGGGGTCCGCCGTGATCAGCGTCCGCGCGGCGTTGAGCTGCCCGACGACGGCGAACGTCGAGTCCTCGGGCAGCGCCCGGCCGATCCGTAGCCGCAGCGGGTCGAGGTCGTCGTCGGCGACCAGGTCCAGCGCCGCCTGGCGGACCTGGTCGTGGCTGAACCGCAGCTCCCCGTCCCCGGCCGCGGCCAGGAAGCCGGCCCGCACGGCGAGGTCGAGCGGCGCCGCGACCGGGCCACCGGCCACGGCCTGGAGCGTGGCCGCGGCGAAGCGGGTACCGATCGTCGCGGCGGTCGCGAGGAGCTGCCGTACCCGCGGCGGCTGCTCCTGGAGCCGGTACCCGATCAGCTCCCGCGCGTGGCTCCCGGCGCCCACCTGCCGGACCGCCTCCAGATCCCAGGTCCAGGCGCCGGTCCGGGCCCGCCGCAGCACCTCGCCGTCGGCGAGCCGGCGCAGGAAATGGTGTACCGACAGCGGGTTGGAGCCGGTCTTCGCGGCCACCAGCCGGGCCAGCGGGGCCACCCCGGTACGGGTGGTCCGCAGCGTGTCGGCGAGCAGCTCGGCGAGGGCCGCGTCGGACAGCGGGCGCAGCGGCAGGGTGGTGACCGACCGGCCCAGTCCCCGGATCGTGGCGGCCAGGGACGCGGCGCTCCCGGCCGGCGGCGGCCGGAATGCGCCCAGCACCAGCAGCTGCTCGATCGGCGGGTCGCTGATCAGCTCGCCGATCAGGTCCAGGCTCGCCTCGTCGGCGTGGTGCAGGTCGTCCAGGAGCAGGACCAGCGGGCGTACCTGGCCGGCGACCTCGGCCACCAGCCGTCGGACGGCCAGGTGCATCCGCGCCCGGGACTGGCGTACCGGCAGGTCCGCCACCGGCGCCTGGGCGCCGAAGACCGGACGCAGCGCCGGTACCAGGTCGATGAGCACGTCCGCGCCGGAGCCCACCGCCGCGACCAGCCGGGCCGGCCAGTCGGCGAGCCGCTGGGCGGGTACGGTCGAGGGCCAGGTACCCAGGCCGCCGAGAGCGGCGGCCACCGCGGAGTACGGGACGTCCCGTTCCTCGGGGACGAACGTGGCGGCCAGGACCAGGCCCGGCGCCGGTACCTGGCGCCGGAACTCCTCCAGCAGCGCCGACTTGCCGACCCCGGAGTCACCGGTCACGCACGCCAGTACGGGCGGCCCGCCGGCCGCGACCCGCTCGTAGACGGCACGGAGCCGGGCCAGTCGCGCCTCCCGCCCGTACAACCGGTCGGGCAGGGTCAATCCGGCCGGTGTTTCCGCGCTCGATGGCTTCCCCAGGCCCACGTTGTCCTCAACGAGTCAGGGTGCGCTGCGGACCTCGGCGGTTCAGATAGGGCAGCTTCCGGCAAACGGCTCACCTCAGGTCGGTCCTCCCGCGTCCGATAGGAGCGGTGCCACAGCGGTTGGTACCCGCGTGGCTGCTGTGGCCGGCGCTCGCGGAGAGGAACCGAACCGTGACACCAGCGGTCGAGGCGCGCCCGCGCGCCCGGGTCCTGTTCGTCGACGACGAGCCGCGGGTGCTCGACGGCCTGCGGCGTTCGCTGCGCGGCCGACGCGGCGAGTGGGAGATGTCGTTCGCGAACAGCGGCGCCGAGGCGCTGGACCTGCTCGCCGACAGCCCGCACGACGTCGTGGTGTCGGACATGCGGATGCCCGGCATGGACGGCGCCGAACTGCTCACCCAGGTCAGCCGGCGGTACCCGGCCGTGGCCCGGGTGGTGCTCTCCGGCCAGACCGAGCTCGACGCGGCCATCAAGGTGGCCATTGCCGGTCATCGGTTCCTGACCAAGCCGGTGGACGCGGACAAGGTCGCCGGCATCATCGGCGAGCTGACCACGTACACGCAGGGGCCGCACGCCGGGACGATCCGGCGGATCGCCGGGGCGGTACGGTCGCTGCCCACCCCCGCACCGCACGTCGCCGAGCTGACCGCGCTGCTGGGCGGGTCCGACGGTACGCTGGCCAACCTCATCCACGCGATGTCCCACAACGTCGGGATGACCGCGAAGTTCCTGCAGATGG
>VAXX01000497.1:5401-12552 GCA_005885115.1 Actinomycetota bacterium
CACCGCGACGTCGGCGTGGAGCTGCTGCGCCTGTGGGGACTGCCGGCGCCGATCATCTCGGCGGTCGCCGAACGCGACGACGAGCACCGGGCCAGCACCACCGGTCTGGGCATCGCCGCCGCCGTACGCGCCGCACACCTGCTGATCCAGCAGACCGAACTGCGCGACCCGGCCGACGGTACGCATGAGGACGAGCTCGCGCAGCTGCTGGCGCACCCGCAGCTCGCGGCCCGGCCGACCGACTGGCGGCGCGCCGCCGACGAGGCGGCCGCCCGGGCCGTCGCGCTGTTCGGCGAGGCAGTGCCCGAACCGTGAGGAGGATGTGTTGGCACGCATTCTGGTAGTCGACGACGATCCGGCGATCCGTCAGTTGCTCACCGACGTCCTGGAGATCGACGGGCATGACGTACAGGCCGCCGACGACGGGCTGGCCGGGGTCCGTACGTTCGAGACGATGCGGCCGGACTTCGTGGTGCTCGACGTGATGATGCCGCACCTGGACGGGTACGGGGTGCTGCGCCGGATCCGCGAGTTCGAGGGCGACCCGGTACCGGTGCTCATGCTCACCGCCGCCGCCGAGCCCGACGCCGCCTCCCGGGCCTGGGCCGACGGCGTGGACTACTACCTGGCCAAGCCGTTCAGCGCCGACGAGGTCACCAACCTCATCAACGGCGTCCTCCGGCGTACCCCCGGAAGTTGATCCCCGGGTTTTCCTCAGCCCGCCCCCGGCGGCGCCGATGGTCGACTCACTGGTCCGCCCGGATGGGAACGTGAGGTGGCACGGCAATGAGACGAGACGTGACAGCGTCAGCGGTGGTGGTCGCGCTCCGGCGCGCCGCGCTGCTGGCCGGCGCCACCGCCGCGGTGGTCGCCGGCGGCGTGCCGACGGCCGCCTCCGCCCAGCCGGCCCGGTGGACCAGCGTGGTCGTCACCGGCGTGGACGCCGACGGCGCGGCCGCCGCGGTGCGCGCCGCGGGCGGCCGGGTGGTCGCCGACCTTCCGGTGGTACGCGGTGTCGCCGCCCAACTGCCCGCGGGCACGGCGCTGGGCCCGCAGTGGGTCGTCGCGCCGGCCCGGGAGCTGCACCTGGCCGAGGCCACCACCGGCGGTACCGGCGCGCCCTCCACGGTCCGCGCGACCCTGGGCCTGCCGGCCACCGGTGACGAGGGCCGCGGCGTGACCGTGGCCGTGGTGGACACCGGTGTCGCCGACGTACCCGACCTCGCCGGCCGGATCGCCGGCCGGGTCGACCTGACCGGTACCGGGGCGGGTGACGGGTACGGGCACGGCACCTTCATGGCCGGACTGATCGCCGGTTCCGGGGCCGCCTCCGATGGCGCGTACCGGGGCGTGGCCCCCGGGGCGAAGCTCGTCGACGTGAAGGTCGCCGACGCCGCCGGCCACACCGACCTGATCACCGTGCTGCGTGGCCTGGAGTGGATCGCCGAGCACGCGCAGGACGTCGACGTGGTGAACCTGTCGCTGTCCTCGTACAGCCCGCTGCCGTACCAGCTCGACCCGCTGACCCAGGCCCTGGAGGCACTGTGGCGGCGCGGGGTCACCGTGGTCGTACCGTCCGGGAACGACGGTCCGGGCGCCGGTACGGTCACCTCACCGGGTACCGACCCGGTGCTGCTCACCGCCGGTGGGCTGGACGAGTCCCAGACCGAGGGGCGCTCCGACGACGTCGTGGGTACCTGGTCCGGGCGCGGCCCGACCTGGCAGGGCGACGCCAAGCCGGACCTGGTGGCCCCCGGTGCCTCGGTGGTGAGCCTGCGCTCGCCGGGTAGCGCCGTGGACACCGGCTACCCGAACGCGCGGATCGGCACCGGCTACTTCCGGGGCTCGGGTACCTCGATGGCGACCGCGGTCACCTCCGCCGTCGTCGCCGACGCCCTGTCCGTCGCGCCCCGGCTGCGGCCGGACGCGGTGAAGAACCTGCTCGTCGGTACCGCGTACGCCGCTCCCGGGCTGAGCCCGGCGGCGGGTGCCGGAGCCGGCGGCCTGGACGCCGGGCGGGTACTGTCCGCCGCGCCGGGCTGGCACAGCAACGGGGCCCAGTCGCAGTACGACCGGGACACCGCGGCGGTCCGCGCCGACGCCAGGACCTGGGCGGAGTTCGCCCAGGCGCTGGTCGACAACGATCGTACGGCGGCGTGGAACGCCTGGCGGAAGCTGAGCCAGCAGTCCCGGGACTGGGCCGGTCGGGCCTGGGCGCAGCTCGACCCCGCCACGAAGGACTGGGCCGGTCGGGCCTGGGCGGGTCGGGCGTGGGCGTCGGCCGCCGACGGTACCGCGCAGGAGTGGCTGGGCCGGGCCTGGGCTGGCCGCGCGTGGGCCGGTCGGGCCTGGGCGGACAGTGACTGGGCGGGTCGCGCCTGGGCCGGTCGGGCCTGGGCGGACTCCGACTGGGCCGGCCGGGCATGGGCCGACAGCGAGTGGGCCGGACGCGCCTGGGCCGGCGACGACTGGGCCGGCCGGGCGTGGGCCGGTCGGGCCTGGGCCGCGGACGCCTGGTCCGCCCGCGCCTGGGCCTGGGTGTCCTAGCGGATGAGCGCGCCCGCACGAGCCACCGGCAGCCGGGGAGGTACCCCGGCTGCCGGTGTCGTGCGCGCCCTGCTCGGGGATCCGATCCGGCGCCGGGTCGGCGCGGTCACCCTGCTGGGCATCGCGCTGGGCACCGTGGTCACGGTGTACTTCCCGCAGCCGGGCCGGGTGCTGTCCGGGCCCTGGCTGCACGGCGGCTGGCTGCTGCCGGTACTGATCGCGGTGACCTGCGTCGGTGAGCTGACCGTGGTACGGCTGCGGCACGGTCAGGCGACCGAGGAACTGACCCTGTGCGAGGCGGCGATCATCGTCGACGTCCTGCTGCTGCCGGCCCGGGAGGCGCTGCTCGCCTCGGTGGTCGGGCTGCTGGTGGCGACCCTGATCCAGCGCCGGCCGGTGGTGAAGGGGCTGTTCAACCTCGGTACGTACACCGCCGGCATCTCCGCGCTGATCGCGATCGTGCACCTGGTCAGCGGTACCCCGGGGCACGTGACCGGACGGGTCGTGCTGGGCGCCACCCTGGGTACCGCCGTATTCACCGCCGTCAACCTGACCTGCCTGGCGCAGATCCTCGCGCTGATCAGCGGGGTACGCCCCGCGCAGGTGGTCCGGGACCAGGCCCGGCTCTCGGCGTACATCGCGGTCGGGACCCTGGCCACCGGGCTGCCCGCGGTGGCCATCGGGCTCGACGCGCCGCTGCTGCTGCCGTTCATGACGATGCCGGCCCTCGCCCTGACGTACGCGTACCGGGCCTACGTGCAGGAGGCCGACGAGCGGGCCCGGTCGGCCGTACTGCTCCGGCTGTCCCACGCGCTGGCCGCCCGCGACGACGTCCTGCGGCAGTTCGTCGTCATCGTGCGCGAGGCGTTCGACGCCGACCTGACGGTCGTCGCGCTGGCCGGGACCGACCTCGCCTTCGCCGTCGACGCCGACGCTCCGGAGGAGGTGACCGGCATCGCGGTCCCGGCGGTGCTCGCCGACCACCTGGACACGACCGGACCGAGCCTGCTCGGCGAGGACCTGCCGGCCGACGTACGGCAGATGCTGGTCGTACCGCTGGAGGGCGGCGGCCGCCGGTACGGCGTGGTGGCCCTCGCCGTCCGCCGGCGGGGCCGGGCCCGGCTCACCACCCGCGACGTCACCGTCCTCGCCCCGCTGGCCAACGCGCTGGGCGCGGCGCTGTCCGGCGGCGAGCACCTGGACCGGCTGGTCGAGGAGACCAGCAAGCTCCAGGCCATCGCCGAGCAGTCCACCGAGGGCATCCTCATGGTGGACGGCGACGGGGTGGTGCAGATGTGGAGCCAGGCGTTCACCGACCTGACCGAGATCCCGCGCGCCGAGGCCACCGGCCGCAAGCTCACCGACCTGCTCGACATCCCCGACGAGCAGGAGCGCCCGGCGCTGAACCCGGTCAGCGCCGACGAGCCGAAGGTGGTCGCGGAGCTGACCGTACGCCGGCCGGACGGGGAACTGCGCCGGCTGCGCCTGGCCCACTCGGCGGTGTTCGTGGACGGCCGGCTCGTCCGGGACGTCGTGGTCGCCGGGGACCTGACCCGGGAGTACCGCACCGAGCGGCTCAAGTCCGACTTCATCGCGACCGTCTCGCACGAGCTGCGTACCCCGTTGACGCCCATCATCGGGTACCTGGACCTGCTGCGTACCCGGGGCGAGCGGATGACGCCGGAGAAGCGCCGGGACTGCCTGGACCTGCTCGCCGACCGGGCCAAGCATCTGTCCCGGCTGGTCGAGGACCTGCTGACGGTGTCCCGCGTCGGGGACACCGACCGGGACCTGGCGTTGCAGGTCGACGTGGGCGACCACGACCTGGGTACCGTGGTCCGCCAGGTGGTCAGGGACCTGGGCTCACCGCGCGTCGAGGTGGACCTGCCGGCCGACCCGGTACCGGTGCGCTGCGACAACGGCCGCACCGTCCAGGTCGTCACCAACCTGGTCAGCAACGCGCTGAAGTACTCGCCGGACACCGAACCGGTACACCTGCGGATGCGCGTTGCCGACGAGGCCGTACACGTGGACGTGGTGGACCGGGGCCGGGGCATCCCCAGCGACCAGACCGAGAAGATCTTCGAGAAGTTCCACCGGGTCGAGGACCCGATGACGATGAGCACCAGCGGTACCGGCCTGGGCCTGTTCATCGCCCGGCGGCTGGCCCAGGCGATGGGGGGCGAGATCGGGCTGACCACCACGCTGGGCGTCGGATCGACCTTCACCCTCACCCTGCGCCGCGCTTGATGTCACTGCTTGTCCCGACTAGCGTCGAAGGCGGCTGACACATGTCCATATGTCGAAGCACGCCGCATTCGACGGTGTGGGGGGACTCATGAGTACGTGGTTGCGCGGTCTGCTCGCCGTCACGCTGGCCGTACCGGTGGTCGTGGTCACCACGGCGTCGGGGGCCGGTGCGCAGGACAACGGGGTCGGACGTACCCCGCTGCTGGGCTGGAGCAGTTGGAGCTTCATCCGCAAGGCGCCGACGGCGGCGAAGATCGAGGCGCAGGCCGACGCGGTACGTGGCAGCGGCCTCGCCGACGCCGGATTCCGGTACGTCAACGTCGACGACTTCTGGTACCAGTGCCCGGGCAGCCAGGGCCCCAACGTGGACGGCTTCGGGCGCTGGGTCACCGACCCGGTCAAGTTCCCGCCGGACGGTGCCACGGACGGGATCCAGGTCGTCGCCGACCACGTACACGGCGACGGGCTGAAGTTCGGCCTGTACGTCACGCCCGGCATCGCCAAGCAGGCGGTCGCGCAGAACACGCCGATCGAGGGCACGCCGTACCACGCCGCCGACATCGCGACCACGACCGCGGAGAAGAACTACAACTGCAAGGGCATGGTGGGTATCGACTACACCAGGCCCGGTGCGCAGGAGTTCGTGAACTCGTGGGCGAACGAGTTCGCGTCGTGGGGTGTGGACTACGTGAAGATCGACGGGGTGGGTACCTCCGACGTGCCGGACATCCAGGCGTGGTCGAACGCGTTGCGGCAGACCGGGCGGCCGATCCACCTGGAACTGTCCAACAGCCTCAGCATCACGGCCGCCCCGACCTGGCAGCGGTACGCCAACGGCTGGCGTACCGGCGGGGACATCGAGTGCTACTCGTGCGAACCGGCGGGCAGCAGCTACCCGTTGACCAGTTGGGGCAGCGTACGGTCGCGGTTCAACCAGGTGGCCGCGTGGCAGCCGTACGGGGCGCCGGGCGGGTTCAACGACTACGACTCGATCGAGGTCGGCAACGGCAGCAACGACGGGCTGACCGTGGACGAGCGCAAGGCGCAGATGAGCCTGTGGGCGCTGGCGGCCTCGCCGTTCATCCTCGGTACCGATCTGACCAACCTGGACGCGGGCGATCTCGCCCTGTTGAAGAACACCCGGGTGCTGGCGGTCGACCAGGACGCGATCGACGCCAAGCGGATCGTCAGCAACGTCAACCAGCAGGTGTACAGCAAGACCGAGGCGAACGGCGACGTGATCATCGGGCTGTTCAACTACAGCGACACGGCCAGCCAGACCGACACCGTGGACCTGTCGAGCGCCGGCATCACCGGCAGCGCGACGGCGACCGACGTGTGGAGCGGTGCCAGCCTGGGCACGATCAGCGGTACCTACTCGGTGACCCTCAACCCCGGTGCCGTGCAACTGATCCGGGCCACGCCGACCGGCGGCGGCAGCGGCGGTAGCTTCGAGGCCGAGTCGGCGGCGAACACGCTGGCCGGTGGCGCCAAGGTGGCCAGTTGTACGGCCTGCTCCGGCGGCCAGAAGGTGGGCTTCGTCGGCAACGGCGCCACCCTGACGTTCAACAACGTCACGGTGGCCAGCACCGGCCGGTACGCCGTCGCCATCGCCTACGGGGACGGCTCGACGACCGGCCGGCAGGCGGTCGTGAGCGTCAACGGCGGGCCGGGGCAGACCATCCAGTTCACCCCGACCGGCGGCTTCTCCACCCCGGGCACCATGACCGTCACGCTGACCCTGACCGCCGGTACCAACACCATCCAGTTCGGCAACCCGACCGCGTACGCGCCGGACTTCGACAAGATCACCGTCCCGGCCTCGCCGATCGCCACCGGGTACGAGGCCGAGTCGGCGAGCAACACGTTGGCCGGTGGTGCCAAGGTGGCCAGTTGCACGGCGTGCTCGGGGGGCCAGAAGGTGGGCTTCGTCGGCAACGGCGCCACGCTGACCTTCAACGGTGTCAACGTTTCCGTGGCGGGCAGCTACCCGGTCGCCATCGCCTACTGCGACGGCTCGACGACCGGCCGGCAGGCCGTGGTCAGCGTCAACGGCGGTGCGGGCCAGACCCTGACGTTCACCCCGACCGGCGGCTTCTCCACGCCCGGCACGATGACCGTCACGCTGACCCTGGCCGCCGGTACCAACACGTTCCAGTTCGGCAACCCGACCGCGTACGCCCCCGACTTCGACAAGGTCTCCGTTACCGGGTAGCCCGTGCATCGGCATCCGTCGTAGCGTGGGGGCATCTCCCGCACCCCCGGTGAGGCGACCCCGATGGGACCGCAAGCGGCCCAACCGCGTTACGCCCGGCTGGTGCGTGCCCTGCGCGCCCAGGCGTACGCGAGCTTCG
>VAXX01000498.1 GCA_005885115.1 Actinomycetota bacterium
AAACGCGTACATAACAGTCTGGCCACGATCGGGTGCCGGTCAGGTGAGGGCCGCGATCACGGTCACGATGGCGAGTACGCCGCACACCGCCGCGCCCACGTACTGGACCACGGCCAGGCTGACGTACCGCATCAGGACCCGGCCCAGCAGCACCGCCGTGGCCGAGATCGCGGCGAGCCCGGCCCACGAACCGGCGAACACCGCCACCGGTTGCAGACCCCGGGCGACCAGGCCGGCGGTCAGCAGTTGGGACAGGTCGCCCCACTCGGCGACGAACAGGACGGCGAAGCTTGCCAGCGCCGCGTTCATCCCGGTCCTGCGGGTCTGGCTGACCTTGGTCTCGAACTCGCGTTCCCGGGCCCGCTCCTCCTCGGCGGCCCGGCCGGCGGAGCGGATCAGCAGGACGGCACCGGTGCCGAACAGCGCCGCGGCGACCAGTTGTACCGGCTCCTGCGGCAGCAGGGCGATCAGCCGACCGGCGGCGACCGCGACCAGGCACTGGACGCCGAAGGCGAGGGTCACCCCGATCCACACCGGACCGGGCCGGTACCGGGTCGACAGGACCAGGGTCGCGACGAACGTCTTGTCCGGCAGCTCCACCGGGACCACCAGCAGGAACGCCGTGACAACCGCGACCAGGAATTCCATAGACCCTCACCACGAAGGCGACCTGGCCGACTGCCCTGTCGCGGCGCTATGAATCTTACTGGTGGTCTACTAGTACCCGTGGAGCTGCTTCATTCCGGCAAGGTGCGCGATGTCTACGCCGACGGCGCCGACCTGATCCTGGTCGCCTCGGACCGGGTCTCGGTCTACGACGTGGTGCTGCCGACCCCGATCCCCGACAAGGGCGCGCTGCTGACCCAGCTCTCCCTGTGGTGGTTCGAGCAGCTGGCCGACCTGGTACCCAATCACGTGATCTCGACGACCGACGTACCGCCGCAGTTCGCCGGCCGGGCGATCCGCTGCCGCCGGCTGGCGATGGTGCCGGTGGAGTGCGTCGCCCGCGGCTACCTGGCCGGCTCCGGCCTGACCGACTACCGGGCGTCCGGGTCGATCTGCGGCGTACCGCTGCCCGGTGGGCTGCTGGAAGGCTCGCAGCTGCCCGAACCTGTCTTCACGCCGTCCACCAAGGCACCGCAGGGGCAGCATGACGAGCCGATGACCTTCGCCGCGGTGGTCGAGCTGGTCGGCCCGGACACGGCCGAGCGGCTGCGGCAGACAACCCTGCAGGTGTACGCGCGGGGAGCCGCCCTGGCCGCCGAACGCGGGATCATCGTCGCCGATACCAAGATCGAGCTGGGCTGGACGCCGGACGGAGAGCTACTGCTCGCCGACGAGGTACTGACCTCGGACTCGTCCCGGTTCTGGCCGGCCGACCTGTGGCAGCCGGGCAAGGCCCAGTTCTCGTTCGACAAGCAGTACCTGCGGGACTGGGCCGCCGGTACCGGCTGGGACAAGCGCCCGCCCGCGCCGGAGGTACCGGCGGAGATCGTCGAGGCCACCCGGGCCCGGTACGTCGAGGCGTACCAGCGGCTCACCGGCCGACGCAGCCCTTCGGGCTGACCCCCTCACCCGCGCGGTGGTAACGGCCCTCCCGTGCGGGCGGACCTGGTAAGCACCATCCGGCGTCCGGCGAGCACCAGCAGTACCAGGCCGAACAGCACCGTCCCGCCGCCGGCCCAGGTGAGCCAGCGCAGCCCGGTACCGGCGTTCAGGCCCACCGTCACCGGATGCGGCCGGCCCTGGTCCGGCGCGCTGCCGGCCTGAACGATCTCGCTGGTGGTCGCCTCGTTGTCGGACGGGTCGGGCTCGGACTCGTTGGCGGTGGCGTACCCCCGGTCGGTCAGCGTGGCGTCGGACGCGGCACCGGTGACGGTGCCGGTCACCGTGACCGTCGCGGTCGAGTCCGGGGTCAGCGAGCCGGCCAGGGTACAGGTGTGCAGCTCGCCGGCGACCGTACAGGTGCCGCCCGGGACCGTCGCCGAGCCCAGGGTCACCTCGGCGGGCAGCCGGTCGGTCACGGTAACCCCGGTCGCGGTCGCCGGGCCGAGATTGCGGACGGTCAGCTCGTACGTCACCTGACCGCCCACCGCCGGGGCGGTGCCGACCCGGCCGGCGCTGAGCGCGACGTTCGCCGGCCGGGTGACCTCGATCGGCGCGTACCCGGTCTGGTTGGAGCCGTTGGGGTCCTCGACGCCGGACGAGCTGACCCGGACCGTGCGGACCACGGTACCGGCGGACATCGCCGGATCGACCTGCACGGTGACCACCAGGGACCGGTTCGCCCCGGCCGGCAGCGAGTCGATCGGCGGGCAGGTCACCGTCTGCCCGGCGGCGGTACAGCCGCTGGCCGAGGAGTCGAACCGCAGCCCGGCGGGCAGTGCCTCGCTCGCGGTGACTCCGGTGGCGGTACCCGGCCCGTCGTTGCCGACCGTGTACGTGAACGAGGTGCTCGTACCGGCGGCCACCCCGTCCGTACCCCCGCTGGTCGTGATGCCGACGTCGGCCTGCGGGCCGATCGGGTTGGCCGCCGCGGCCTTGTTGTTGCCCGGATCCGGATCGCTCACCGCGTCCGGTGGCGTCGCCGTCGCCGAGTACGTCAGCCCGCCGCTGGACATCGCCATCGCCCGCAGCACCAGGGTCGTCCCGGCGCGCCCGCCGACCGGCAGCGGCTGGTTGAGCACGCAGGTCACCTGCGGACCCGGCCCGGTGCACCCGGACGAGGACCCGCTCGGGGTGTACGTGACGGTCACCGGCAGGGTCTCGGTGACCTTCGTACCCGCCGGAATCGTCGAGGGACCGAGGTTGACCAGCGTCAACACGAGCGTCACCGGGTCACCGAGCACCACGTTCGTACCCTCGGCGTGCTGGGTCAGCCACAGGTCGGCGACCGGGTGCAGCGCACTCTTGGCGGTCGCGGAGTTGTCGGCCGTACCGGGGTCGGGCGTGGTCGTCACGACCGTGGCGGTGGCCGACGGCGGGTCGGTCCGGTCGGCGGACAGGACCTGGACCGCGGTCACCCGGATCGCCCCGGTCACCGCGAGGTCGCCGAGGTCGCAGCTCACCGCGCCGGCGGGGGTCACCGAGCAGGGACCGATCGTGGAGGTGGCCGGCCGCAGCGACTCGCCCGCCACCAGCGGTACGGCCAGGGTCAGGGCCACGTCGCGGGCGACGGACGGGCCGCGGTTGGTCACGGTCGCGGCCCAGGTCACCGTCTCACCGGGGACGCCCGGGTTGGTACCGGTCACCGTGACGGCCAGGTCCGCCGAGTCGGCGGCGTAGCCGGGCCCGGCCGGCAGGACGGCGGCGAGGGCGGCGGCGAGGATGGCCAGGGCGAGTACCGCCGCACCGCGCCGCCAGCGGATGACCACGGATCCCCCCAAGGCTCGCTAGTTAGACAATAAGCCTAAATCAGGATCGGCTCGCGGGTGGCGGGGCAGCGCCGGTGCGCTCAGGTCCTACGCTGTTGGCCTAGCGGCGGCCGGTACGAGAAACCCCGGATCGACTCAAACGGCGGGAGGTTCCGCGTGACGATGACCAGGCCGGCGCCTGGGCGCCCCGGAGCGCACGCGCAGCCACGCAGCGGCGCGCCCCGGCCCCGGCTCGGAGCGGTGGAGCTGTTCATCGGGCTGCTGCTGGTCGCCGTACTGCTGCGGGGGTGGCTGGTCGGCGCGACCACCTCGGCGCGGGCCGAGACCTGGCTGACCATCTTCGTGTCGATCGTGATCCAGGCGACCCCCTTCGTCGTCCTGGGTACCGTCGTGTCCGCGGCCATCGCCGCGCTCGTACCCCCGGCGTTCTTCGCCCGGGCGCTGCCCCGCCGGCCGGTCCTGGCCGTACCCGTGGCCGGCGTGGCCGGGGCCATCCTGCCCGGCTGCGAGTGCGGCTCGGTACCCATCGCCGGTGCCCTGATCCGCCGCGGCGTGACCCCGGCTGCGGCGCTGGCGTTCCTGCTCTCCGCGCCGGCGATCAACCCGGTCGTGCTGGTCGCGACCGCGATCGCGTTCCCCGGACGGCCGCAGATGGTCCTCGCCCGGCTGCTCGCCAGCCTCGTCGCCTCCGTCGCGATGGGCTGGCTGTGGCTGCGGCTGGGCCGCGCCGAGTGGCTGCGTACCCCGGACCGGCCGGAGCTGGCCGGGCTGAGCCGGGGCGCGGCGTTCGTGGCCGCCTGCCGGACCGATCTGGTGCAGGCCGGCGGGTACCTGGTGATCGGGGGGCTGACCGCGGCCACGCTCAACGTGCTGGTACCCCCGAAATGGCTGCATCTGGTCGCCGGCCAGCCGGTGCTCGCGGTGATCGCGCTCGCGGCGCTGGCCGTGGTCCTGTCGATCTGTTCGGAGGCCGACGCGTTCGTCGCCGCCTCGCTGACCCAGTTCTCGCTCACCGCGCGGCTGGCGTTCCTGGTGGTCGGGCCGATGGTGGACGCGAAGCTGTTCGCCATGCAGGCCGGCGCGTTCGGACGGCGGTTCGCCACCCGGTTCGCGCCGGCCACCTTCGTCGTCGCGGTCCTCGCCGCCGTCGCGGTCGGGACGGTGCTGCTGTGAGGCGGGAACTGCACGCGCTGATCCTGGCCCTGCTCGGCGGCACGCTGCTCAAGCTCGCCCTGACCGGGGACTACGCGCGGTACGTCAAGCCGGGGATCCGCCCGTACCTGCTGACCGCGTCGATCGTCGTGCTCCTGGTCGCCGGCGTCACGCTGTGGCTCGCGGTGACCCGGCGGACCGTACCGGCGCTGCCCCGCGAGGACGACGACGGGCACGGACACGGCCACGGTCACCGCCGGTTCGACGTGGCCTGGCTGCTGGTCCTGCCGATGCTCGTCCTGCTGCTGATCGCGCCGCCGGCACTGGGCTCGTACTCCGCGTCCCGCTCCGGTACGGCGCTCGGCGCGGCGCAGACCTCCGACCTGCCTCCGCTGCCCGACGGCGACCCGGTACACCTGTCCGTGCTGGACTACGCCTCCCGGGCGGTCTTCGACCACGGCCGGTCCCTGCAGGGCCGGCACCTCACCCTCTCCGGCTTCGTCCTGTCCGGCGACGGCGGCACCTGGTACCTGACCCGGATGGTGATCACCTGCTGCGCGGCGGACGCCCAGCCGATCAAGGTCGGGCTCACCGGCACGGTACCGGCCGGGCTCAAGGCCAACGACTGGATCAAGGTCACCGGCTCGTACGTGGCGCGCCAGGACAAGGATCCGGTCAACGGGGAGGCCATCCCTTACCTGACGGTCAACTCCTCCGCGCCGATCCGCGCCCCCGCGCTTCAGTACGAGTCATGACCCGATCGGTACGTACCTGGTTCGGCGTCGGCGCGGGGCTCGCGGTGATCGGGCTGCTGCTCGGGCTCCCCGCGCCGAAGCGTCCCGCGGCCGGCGTCCGGCCGGCCGCCACCGCACCGGTACCGGGCGGACCGACGCTGGCCTCGGTGTGGCCGAAGGCCAGGCCGTTCCCGATCCAGGCGCTGTTTCCGGACGGCTCGGCGTACACCCCGGCCGTGGTCCTCGGCCCGGACAGCTCGATCGGCGTCACGGCCAGCGCCGACGGGCAGCGTACGGACCTGATGGAGGTACCGGCGACCGGGGCGCCCCGGGTTCTCCAGTCCCAACTGGTCACCGACGGCGGCTCCTTCGACGGGCTCAGCTTCACCGCGGACCGCCTGTACTGGATGCACACGCTCAGCGACACCACCGGGAAAGCCCACGTCACGCTCTGGACCGCGGCCCGCTCCGGCGGCCCGTCCCGGCAACTGAGCGCCGACGTCGGCACCCCGGTCTTCTACGGTTCGCAGTACGACGTCCAACCGGTCGGCGACCGGCTGTACTGGGCCGCCGCCCGGCCCGGCCACCAGGACCAGACCGAGCTGCGCTCCATCCCGCTCACCGGCGGTACCGTCACGGTCCGGGTGATCCCCGGCGCCTGGGCGATGTCGAAGTGGCCGTGGCTGGTCACCGCGCCGAGCGCCTCCGACCAGCCGACCCGGCTGCAGAACCTGAGCACCGGCCAGCTCGTGACGGTCCGGGTACCGGCGAACAAGCAGGTCACCTGCTCGCCGACCTGGTGCCGGATGATCCCGAACAACTCGGCACAGGCCACCGAGACCGACCTGGTCCGGCTGGACGGCTCCGACCAGCGGGTGATCGGCGACGCCAACGCGGCGGCCATCGCCAGCGACGTCGCGCTGCTCGACCGGTACGAGGTGCTGATGACGATCGTCAGCACCAGTGGCCGGGTCGCCGTGTCCAAGCTGACCCTCTACGACATCGCCAGGAGAAGCGCCGTCCTGGTGGACCCGGCGGCGACCAACGCCGGTGCCCGGGGCGACTTCCTGTGGTGGTCGACCGGCGACAACGAGACCCTCGCCTGGCACGCGGTGGACCTGCGTACCCTCGACTGAACCGGTGAGCCGGCGCTACAGGATCGGCGCCGGGGTGTACGTACCCGCTGACGGGTGTGCGGCGACCACCGCGGCCACCCGGTCGGCAACGGTCCTGACCTGCGCGGACGCGGCCCCGGTGAAGTCGGCGCGGTCGGCGACCAGTGCCTCGATCTCGCTGCGGGACAGCCCGAGGCGCGGGTCGGCGGCGAGCCGGTCGAAAAGGTCGTTGTCGGCCGTGCCCTTCTCCCGCATGGCCAGCGCGACCGCGACGGCGTGCTCCTTGATCGCCTCGTGGGCCACCTCGCGGCCGACCCCGTGGCGGACCGCCGCCAGCAGGATCTTCGTGGTGGCCAGGAACGGCAGGTACCGGTCCAGCTCCCGCGCGATGACCGCCGGGTACGCGCCGAACTCGTCGAGGACGGTGAGGAAGGTCTGGAAGATCCCGTCGAGGGCGAAGAACGCGTCGGGCAGCGCCACCCGGCGGACCACCGAGCAGGAGACGTCCCCCTCGTTCCACTGGTCGCCGGCCAGCTCACCGACCATCGACAGGTATCCGCGCAGCACGACGGCGAGCCCGTTGATCCGCTCGCAGGAGCGGGT
>VAXX01000519.1 GCA_005885115.1 Actinomycetota bacterium
CTCCCGGTACGCGGGGATGGCGGGGGACCGGTTCATCGAGCGGGCGGTCACCGACGAGATCATGTACGAGCTGATGGAGCTGTCCGGCCGGGAGTACGTCGACGTGTACGCCCAGAAGGTCAAGGCGCAGCAGGCAAAGACCGAGACGGCCGTGGAGCCGATCGCGGCGTGAGCCCGTCGAGCAACCGGGGTGCCCCGTTGCGCTCGGCGAACGCGGCGACCTCGGCGATCACCGGTTCGGCCCGGTCCCGCTCGCCGGAGCCGACGAGCGTACGGGCCGCCGCGGCCTGGGCGAGGATCCGGTCACTCGCGTCGCCGATCCGCTCGTACGCCTGGGCCGCGTCCAGGTAGCACGTGGCGTCCCCGGTGATCCGGCCCTCCAGCACCGACATCGCCGCGCCCACCCAGGCCGTCTCGCGGGGACTGCGCTTGAGCATCGTGCGTACCCGGGCGGATTCTTCGGGGCCCAGCAGCGCCGCCGCCGCGCTCGCCGGGGTGACCCACTCGCCGAACGCGATCATCCTGGTGGTCAGCCAGTCGGCCTCCAGCGCGCGCAGCGCCGCCACCGCCTCGGCCGGCCGCCCGCCCAGCGCGTGGTAGAGCGCGGCGTTGGCGAGTGTGGCCAGCAGTACCCGATGGAAGCCGCTGCGTTGCGCGGCGGCGACGGCCCGCGCGACCTCGTCCGGGCCGACCGGTTCGCCGCACAGCTCGCGGAGCCAGGCCGACTGGACCACCACGGACAGGTCCCACTCGATCGCCGGCCGGTTGGTGGAGGCGGTCGCGGCGGTGATCGCGCCCGGCCAGTCCCCGGCGTGGTAGCTGCGTCCGGCCTCGTCGGCGAAGCTGGTCGCCAGCGCGTGCCCGCTGGCCAGGTCCAGGCCGCGCAGCTCGTCGATCAGCCGCTTGGTGGCCTCGATGTCGCCCTCCTCCAACTGGGCCCAGGCCATGTTGTGCAGGGCCCGGCGGTGGCTGGCGAGCTGGTGCCGCCGGCAGTGCTCGGTGAGCGCGACGAGCTGCTCGAACCCGTCCGGGGCGCCGGCCACGTACCGCGCGGTCGCGATCGTGATCATCGCGCTCGCCCGCACCTCGGCCAGGCCCAGCCGCTCGGCCAGCTCGTCGGCCGCGTCCGCGGCCAGGATGGTCGGCTCCAGCTCGAAGTTGAGCATGTGCGCGCGGGCCAGTTCGAGCAGCGCGCCGGCCTTCTCGGCGCTCTCGGGCAGCGAGTCGAACAGCTCGACCGCCCGGTCCAGGTAGGTCAGCGTCGCGGCCCGGTCGGCCTGGCTCCACGCGGCGGTACCCAGCAGGGTCCAGGCGCGCGCCGCCCCGGCCAGGTCGCCGCCGTGGCCCAGTTGCTCGGCCAGCGCCCGGAGGCGGTCCATCCCGTCCTCGCGCAGGAACCCGTCCCGGTCCCGGTAGAAGGCCAGTTCGGCGCAGAACAGGTCCAGCGCCGGGTCCGGCGGCAGGCCCAGCGCGCACGCCCGCTCCACCCACTCGTGGGCGGTGTCCAGGGCATGCAGGGCGAAGGCCCGCCGGGCCGCGCGGTGCATCGCGTCACGGGCGGCGGGGGCGTAGGGGACCGGGTCCTCACCGAGGGTACGGGCGATCTCGTGGGCCGCCCACCGGTGGTTGGCCAGCACCTCGGCCAGGTCGGCCTGCCGGCCCTCGGCGACCGTCTCCAGCCAGTCGGCGGTGCGCGCGTGGCGCAGCACCCGCTCGGCCCGGGGCAGCCGCTGGTAGCAGACGTCGCGGACGAGGATGTGCCGGAACCGGTACTCCAGCTGGGCTGGCCGACCGCCGCCGCGACGGCACCGGGCCAGAACCTGCGACCGACGACCGCGGCCGCCTGCAGGATCGCCCGGTCGGCCGGGTCGAGCAGGTCGAGCCGGTTGGCGATGACTGCCTGGACGTTGTCGGGCATCGGCGGCGGATCGGTGGCCGAGATCGTCCACTCGGTACCCGACGGGCGGAGCATGCCGCCCTCCAGCAGCATCCGCACGTACTCCTGGGCGTACAACGGGTTGCCGTCGGCGAGCTCCACGAGCGGGTCCGGAGCGACCGTACGCTGCCCGAACATCAGCGAGAACATCGTACTGATGTCGCTGTCCCGAAGCGGCGGCAGCGAGATCGAGATGGTCCCGGTGATGGTGCTCGTCCAGCTCGGGTGGCGCTCGCGCAGCTCCGGCCGCGCGGTGCACAGGATCAGCAGCGGCAGCCCCCGGGCCGAGGCGCCGAGCATCTCCACGAAGCGCAGCATCGTCTCGTCGGCCCAGTGCATGTCCTCGAAGACCAGTACGGTCGGCTGGCGCGCGGCCATCGCCAGGATGAACCGGCGCCAGGCCTGTTCGGTCTCCACCGGGGACAGTCCGGACCCGGGCAGCCCGACGAGCGGCCCGAGCGCGTCGGCCAGGCGAGCCGGATCCTCGCTGGTGGTCAGCTCGCTGACCGCCGCGTCCAGCCGGGTACGGGCGGTCGCCTCGTCGTCGGAGTCCAGGATCGAGGCCTCGGCCTTGACGATGCCGGCGAGCGCGGCGTACGTGACGTTCTCCCCGAACGGCGGGCAGTGTCCGGTCCGCCAGCACACCGGCGGGTCGGCCATGCCGGCCGCGTGCCGGGCCAGCTCGCGCAGCAGCCGGCTCTTGCCGATGCCGGGCGCGCCGAACACCGTGACGAGCTGGGGTACCTGGTTGCGGACGGTCCGGTGCAGTGCGGTGATCAGCAGCGTACGTTCGTGCTCCCGGTTGACCATCGGGACCAGTTCGGCGTCCAGTTCCCCGCGCCGGTGGTGCCGTAGCGCGCCGGCCAGCCATACCCGGCTGCGGGTGGAGCGCCCGCGCAGGGTCACCGGCTCCTGCTCGACGCACTCGATGTCGGCGCGGACCGCCGAGTACGTCACCTCGCAGACGTACACCGCTCCGGCCGGGGCCAGGGCCTGGAGTCGGGCCGCGGTGTTGACCACGTCGCCGGCCACGATGGCCTGGCCGCCATCGCGCGCGGCGGAGAGGTCGAGCAGCGCCTCACCGGTGGCGATCCCGACCCGGAACCGCAGGTCCGCGGCGGTGGCCCGGATCTGCCGGGGCAGGATCCGTTGCAGTTCCAGCCCGGCGCGTACGCACCGCAGCGGGTCGTTCTCGGTGGCGACCGGGGCACCGAAGACGGCCATCACGGCGTCCCCGATGTACTTCTCCACCACGCCGCCGTACTGGCGGATCACCCGCCGGGCGGTGGCGAAGTACTCGTTCTGGACCTGGCGTACCTGCTCGGGGTCGGCCCGCTCGGCGTACGCGGTCGAGTCGACCTCGTCCAGGAACAGGACGCAGACCCGCCGTCGATCCTCCAGCCCCCGCGGTGCCGGCTCCATGAGCGGGTTGCCGCAGTTGGTGCAGAACGCGGTACCGACCTCGTGGGTCCGTCCACAGTGGACACACGCGGGACGCAGC
>VAXX01000520.1:0-1205 GCA_005885115.1 Actinomycetota bacterium
CGCTCGCCCCGATCAACTCACCCCGTCCGGAGGACCTGGAGCACGGTTTCAAGGTGGTAGCCGTGGACGTCGGTACCGGAACCGCGATCGACTTCGCCCACAACGGCCGGCCCGGCCCGGCCTCGGCGCTGGGTACCGCCGGCCTGGAACGGCCGGTCGACTGCGCCTTCAGCCCGGACGGGCGCAGCCTGTACCTGTTGGACTTCGGCGTGGCCCGGGTCGAGGAGGCCGGCATGTTCGCCTTCGCCCACACCGGGGTGCTGTGGCGGATCACGGCAGGAGAATCGCTATGACACCCATCAACCAGCCATTGCTGCTGGACATCGACGAACAGACACGGTCGGGCCAGCTCGACCGGGTGGACCGGTGGCTGGCGACCACACGGCTGCTGCAGGCGGGGTACCGGCAGCTCCTGGACGACACCGTCGGCGACATCGCCGAGCCGCACCTGCGCAGCTATCTCGCCGAACTACGGGACGTGGCCCGTGAGCACGAGGGCCGCGTCGACGATCTCCACCGCGCGTTCGCCCGCGAGCCGACCCAGCCGGGCACGGTGCGGACGGTCGGTGCCAGCCTGCTCGGCAAGGCCCGCCAGGCGCTCGGCCATGTCGAGGGAGCGGCGGCCGGGGCCACCAGCGGCAGCTGGCGAAAGCTGCGCGAGCTGCTGCTGAGCAACCTCGACGCGATAGCCGGCTACGCGGTCACCGAACAGCTCGGCCTCGCCCTCGGCGTACCCGCCGTGGTCGATGTGACCTTCCCCGTCGTACGCCGCAAGACTCAGGACCAACTGCTGCTGCAGGAGTACCTACTGGAGATGGCCAGCAACGCGATTCTGCTGGACAAGGATCTCTGACGCGGCCAGACCCGCACCGCCGCTCGACTGACCCCGACGAGGGACCGTTTGGTGTGCCGCGGGAGTCGGGGCAGGTCGAACTGGTTGGGGTCGGTGGCGTCGGCGGCGACCCGCCAGGTGGTGTGTAGGAGGCCGGCCCAGGCGGGTACCGGCAGATCTCGGACCCGGTCTTGCCGCGCCTGGGCAGGTCGCTGTTGAATCGCGGTGCTGGCGGTGCGAGGTCCGACGGCGGGGGCGCGATGAGCAGCGGGAGCGGTGAGACACGGCTGTTTGGTGCTCGGCTGCGCACCGCCCGGCTGGCGGCCGGGATCAGTCAGGAGGAGCTCGCCGAACGGACGGGGCTGAGCGTACG
>VAXX01000520.1:1224-2794 GCA_005885115.1 Actinomycetota bacterium
GTCAACGGACCAGGCGGAGCCCTCGGGCGTCGAGGAGCGACCGGACCGGTCAACCCCGGTCGCCGGTAGAGATACGTCGGCGGTGCCGCGGCAACTGCCCCCGGGGGTAGGGCACTTCACCGGCCGGACCCAAGAACTGGCCACACTCTCCACGTTGTCCGCCCAAGCCCTACGGGACGGCACCGCCGTGGTGATCACAGCCATCGCCGGGACCGCCGGGGTCGGCAAGACCGCCCTGGCCGTCTGCTTCTCGCACCAGGTCGCCGAGCAGTTTCCCGACGGGCAACTGCACGTCAACCTGCGCGGCTTCGACCCGGCCGGTACCCCGCTGCCGCCCGCGGCGGCAATCCGCCGCCTCCTTGACGCCCTCGACGTACCCGCCCAGCGCATCCCCACCGAGCTGGACGCGCAAACCGCCCTGTACCGGACCCTGCTCGCCGGGCGGCGAATGCTCATCCTGCTGGACAACGCCCGCGACACCGACCAGGTCCGCCCGCTGCTACCCGGCACCCCCGGCTGCCTGGTCATCGTCACGAGCCGCAACCTGTTGGCCGATCTGATCGCTGTTGAGGGCGCCGTCCCGCTGACGGTGGACCTGCTCACCCGGGACGAAGCCCGTGAACTCCTGGAGCGGCGCCTGGGACCAGACCGGGTAGCCGGCGAACCGACGGCGGTGGACCAACTGATCGACCTCTGCGCCGGTCTGCCCTTGGCGTTGAACATCACGGCATCCCGCGTCATCACCCACCCAGGTACACCGCTCGGCCTGCTCGCGGCGCAGCTGCGCAACACGCGTAGTCGCCTCGACGTGTTCTCCGCGGGGGCAGGCACCGCGAACCTGCGCGCGGTACTTTCCTGGTCCTACCAGACCCTCACCGCACCAACCGCCCGGATGTTCCGTCTGTTGGGCGCACATCCTGGGCCGGACATCAGCGTCGCGGCCGCGGCCAGTCTCGCCGCCGTCGACTGTGACCGGGCCCGGAACACGCTGGACGAGTTGACCGCCGCGCACCTGCTGACCGAGCACATCCCCGGCCGGTACGGCATGCATGACCTGCTGCGCGGCTACGCCGGTGAGCTTGCCGGCGACCTCGGCGAGGATGGACGGGCGGCGCTGACCCGTCTGTTCGACCACTACCTGTACACCGCTGCGACGGCGATGGACTCGGCGTTCCCTGCCGAGCGCCACCGTCGACCCCGCATCCCGGTACCGGACCCGCGCCCTCCGGTACCGGCCGGTGAGCCTGCGGCGTTGGAGTGGCTGGCTGTCGAGCTTCCCAGCCTGGTCGCGGTCACCGGGTACGCGGCTGAGCACGGCTGGCCCGGCCACGCTGTTCGCCTGTCCGCGACCCTGTTCCGATACCTGGACAGCGCGGCCCGCTTCCCCGAAGCGATCACCGTCCACGATCACGCCCGCCGGGCCGCCTGCCGTACCGGCGACCGTACGGCCGAGGCGAACGCGCTGGTCAGTCTCGGTGTTATCGACGGGCATCAGGGCCGTCATCAACAGGCAACCGGTTACCTGGAGCAAGCCCTGTCCCGGTACCGGGAGACCGGCGACCGGGACGGT
>VAXX01000520.1:2956-4081 GCA_005885115.1 Actinomycetota bacterium
GCCATGCCGAGGCCCTCGTCTTGACGAGGTGCGGCCTCATAGCCCTCCGGCAAGACCGCTACCAGCAGGCGGCCAGCCAGATCCAGCAGGCCCTGGACCACTACCACGACGTCGGTGACCGCCAGGGCGAGGCCAGCGCCCTGGCCAGTCTCGGCCGGGTCGGCCTGCGGCAAGGCCACTACCACCGGGCGGCCGGCCAGCTGCGACAGGCCCTGACGTGGTACCGGGAGATGAGTGACCCGTCAGGGCAGTCGGTGACACTCAACAGCCTGGGCGACCTGTTTCTCGCCACCGGACGTCTCACCGATGCGCGCACCCAGTACGCCAGTGCTCTGCGGCTGGCAGTGCAGATCGGCGCGAAATACGAACAGGCCCGTGCCCACGACGGCCTCGCCACCGCACACCAGGCCAGCGGCGTTCCCGCCAAAGCACGCCACCACTGGCAGCAGGCCCTCGCCCTCTACATCGATCTCGGCGCCCCCGAGACGCAACGCATCCGCGCCCAACTCACCGTGGACGGCCACCTGCCCACCAGCCGACCGACCGGATCGTTGTCGACGTAGACCATCCGCGACGGGCAACCGCCCAAGCCAGGGCCTGGGCGGTTGCGTACGGTCAGAACGAGAAGCCCCTCCATGCTCCCAGGTCGGGGTTGACATACAGCCGGTTACCGTGCCCCGCGTTGCAGCCTGCGCTGTTCCCCGTGATGCTGATATCGCAGTTCACGGTGAAGTTCTCCCAGCTGCCGAAGTGTTGGGTGCCGTTACCGATAACGCCATCCGCCCTCTCCGAAATGGTGCAGCCCGGACCGCACGCGAAACCACTGTCGTCGAGCCACTGGTTCCAGACGATGCCCTGGTTGGGGCAGTTCGCATTGGGGCAGTTGTCGTGGTACTTGACTTCTTCTCTCAGCCTGGCTCAGTAGAGCGGACCGCGTGCGGTCTGTGATACCACCTCATAGGTCCAGTAGTTGGCGCTGGCGACAGCCGGCTGCGCCGACGCCGCGACGTGCGCACCGGCGGGCGGCCGCTGGGGACCGTTCACCCTCCGCACGTCCAGCGTGACACTGATGGAACACGTGGCCCCGGGGTTGACTTTTCGCACGCCCTTGCATTCGGCTGCGGA
>VAXX01000499.1 GCA_005885115.1 Actinomycetota bacterium
GCACCCGGATCAACACCGGGCAGTTGACCGTACAGACCGACGCCCGGACCGCGCCGGCCACCCTGGTGAGCCTGGCCGGCCTGTGGCAGAGCGTGTCGGAGAAGGGCCAGGAGCCGCCCACGCGCGACATCGCGGCGGCGTTCGGCTGGACCACGGTCGTCCCGCTCGACCTCAACCAGAACGGCGCGGTCCTGCCCGAGGGCGACGAGGTGATGTCCGGGTACTGGCTGCCGGCCGATCCGACGATGCCGGTGAAGGTACGCCAGATCGAGGCGTACCACACCTACCCGCACCCGGCGACGTTCAAGTGGTTCGCCAAGGGCAGTACCACGCTGACCTCGCTGTTCGGCATGGAAGGGCACTGGGCCCAGTCGCTGTTCCCGCAACTGGCCTCGGGGCAGCCGGCGGCCGGGCAGTTCAGCCCGACCGGAGCCTTCGGGCTGGCCGTGGACAGCGAGAACAGTGACGACACCCGCAACGACCAGTCCGTGGACAAGTCCAAGGGCTGCCCGGGGCCGTGCGGGCACCACGTCCGGTTCTTCCCGCTGTACGACGCGTCGGGCTCGCTGGTGCCGAACGCGTACTACCTGGTGATGGACTACTCCGGGATCAACTACGACTACCAGGACAACGGGTACCTCGTCACGAACATCAAGCCGGCGGCCTAGGTTGCCGGGTTGATCGGCTTCCCGGCCGGGTACGGGACCGGAATGACGGACGAGACCCAACCGGCGGACGTGGTCGACGAGGGCGCCAGTGACGTCCTGGCCGAGGACGAGGTGGTGCACGTACCGCCGGCCACCCATGAGTTGGCCGACAGCCTTGAGCACGGCTCGACGTACCTGCCCGACGTGCCGCACTGGGACGAGGGCGAGGACGCCGAGCTTACCGACGAACGTCGATAACCATCGCCGCCGTGAACGCGGCGGCGACCAGCCCGGCGGTGACCAGTACGACGGCCACCGCCGGGACGCCGGCCACCAGCAGGAGCGCCCCGACCAGCAGCGCGCTCACCACAGCCGCCGCGATTTTCCAGTCGTCGCCGATGACGAAGTCGTACGCGAAGCGCCCGATGGCCCGGACGATGCTCACGCGCCCACCTTCTCCCGCGCGCGTACCTTCGGCAGCACCGTCACCAGGATCCGGGACAGCACCAGCCAGCCGGCGAGGATGACCGGCAGCGCCAGGTCACCGCCGGGCCACTCCAGGCTCCGCCCACCGTGCAGTACGCCGAGCCCCTCCACCGACCAGAACGTGCCGTACGTGGCCAGGAGCAGGCCCACCGCGTACTTGAGCGTGTTCTCCGGTACGGCCGACAGCGGGCGGCTCGCGACGACCCCGGCGGCGGCCACCACCAGCCCGGCCACCAGGGCCGAGGCGGCGGCCACCGGGACGTTGCCGGCGTTGAGCCCGAAGGTGATCACGATGAAGACCACCTCGACGCCCTCCAGGAACACGCCCTTGAAGGACACCACGAAGCCGAACCAGTCCAGGCCGAAGCGCCGCTGCTCGCCGGCCGCACGGGCGGCCTGGGTCTGCTCCCGGTACTCCTGTGTCTCGTCGTGCTGAGCCTTGAGCCCGGCGCTGCGCAGGATCGCCTTGCGCAGCCACTGGAGGCCGAAGATCAGCAGCAGCACGCCGACCACGAGCTGGAGCGCGGACCTGGGCAGCCACGTGGCCAGCGCGTAGCCGACCACCGCGGTGAATCCGGCCAGCGCGACCAGTGCGGCGCCGGTGCCGGCCAGCGCCGAGCGCCAGCCCCGGGTCAGCCCCATCGCCAGCACGATGGTGAGCGCCTCGACGAACTCGACGAACGCCGCGACGAACGTCGCCAGGACCAGTCCCCAGACCGCATGGTGTGCCACCTGCGCCTCCTCGGGACGAAGTCTCGCAGATGGGCCGGCACCTAGGATGGGCGGATGACCGGTCAGGAGCCGCCGGGCTCGCTCGGCGACCTTCGGGAACTGCTTGACGCGTACCTCGACCACTACCGGGACGTGGTGCTGCGCAAGCTCGACGGGCTACCCGAGGAGGAGCTGCGGCACAGCCGGGTGCCGGCCGGCTGGACCCCGCTCGGGCTGCTGGTCCACCTGACCTGGGTGGAGCGGCGCTGGCTGGTCTGGGGCATGCTGGGCGAACCGCTGGACGAGCCGTGGGGCGACCGCGGACCCGACGACGGCTGGTGGGTGCCGGAGGGCTGGTCGGCGGAGCGGGTCCGGGCCGAGTTCGTCGCACAGGCAACGCGCTCCCGGAAGATCATTTCAGGGGTACCGGCGGCTCAGCGCGCCGCGCTCGGGGGCCGGTTCGCCACCCCGGCCGAGGCACCGACGCTGGGTTGGATCCTGTTCCACCTCCTCCAGGAGTACGCCCGCCACGCCGGCCACCTGGACATCAGCCGGGAACTGACGGACGGGACGGTCGGCGAATAGCCCCGTTGCGGCGCAACGCCCGGACCGTCAACGGCGCACCCGTCATGGCCGGCGGCCCACGCCCACGTAGCTGCCCGAGCGCTCCGGCTGCGTACCGACGTCCTCCGGCTGGTCGGGGTGCCACTGCGGTGCCCAGACGACGCCCGGCTCCAGCAGCTCGAAGCCGGCGAACAGGGCGCGTACCTGGGCCCGGTCGCGCATCGCCAGCGGGGTGACCGTGTTGCGGTACACCTGCTCCAGCGCCTCGGTGCTGCGCCCCTCGTCGGTACCGTGCGAGATCACCAGGTAGCTGCCGGGGGCCAGGGCGTCGCGCAGGGTACCGATGATCTCGTCCGGCCGGTTGGCGTCCGCGACGAAGTGCAGGACGGCCAGCAGCAGTACGGCCACCGGCTGGTCGAGGTCGAACAGCTCGCGCAGCGCCGGGTCGGCGAGGATGCGGTCCGGCTCGCGCAGGTCGCCGTGCAGCGCGACGGCGCCGGGGTTGTCGGCCAACAGCGCCCGGGCATGGGACACGGCGATCGGGTCGATGTCGACGTACGCGACCCGGGCATCGGGGGCGATCCGCTGCGCCACCTCGTGGACGTTGCCGACCGTCGGGATGCCCGAGCCGATGTCCAGGAACTGGCGGATCCCGGCCCGGGTCAGGAACCGTACCGACCGTTGCAGGAAGGCCCGGTTGGCCCGGGCCAGCGCCCGGCCGTCGGGCATCGCCCGCAGCGCCTTCTCGGCCAGTTCCCGGTCCACCGCGAAGTTGTGCGCCCCGCCGAGGTAGTAGTCGTACATCCGGGCCGCGCTGGGGACCGAGATGTCGATGTCGTCCGGCGCCCACTCGGGACGGGTCATGACCGACAGCGTACCGGCGCGGTGAACGGTACCCGGCTGCGCCGAGCAGGAGCCGAGCCTGGACTGGAGCCGTTCGACTTGTCACGGTGCGCGTTCGACGCAACGTGTACACCGTGCACCGAGCGTGCTCGCAGCGGCCTTTCATTTGCATATCCGCTGCTCATACCCTCGTTTCCATGTGGCCGACAGGGGAAGCTGACCCGTTCATCGGGCGGAGTGTCGAAGCGTCGGCATTACGTTCGGTAATCAAGGACATGGTGACCTCGGGCCGTGGCCGGGCGGTACTGCTCGGTGGGGAACCGGGAATCGGCAAGTCGGCGCTGCTGGCGTACGGGCTGGCCGACGCGGCGCAGCTGGGCTGCGACCTCGGCTGGGCCGACGCGGACGAGCTCAGTACCCGCTTCCCGCTGCGGGTGATGCTGGACTGCCTGGACATCGAGGCCCGCTCGGCTGACCCGCGCCGGGCCGAGCTCGCCGCGCTCCTGGGCGGGCAGGCGCCGGTACCGGCCGGGGCCGACCCGCTGCTGCTGATCGTCGAGCGCCTGCTGGTCCTGGTCGAGCAGCTGTGCACCGACCGGCCCCTGGTACTGGTCGCCAACCATCTCCAGTGGGCCGACGAGCTGAGCCTGCTGGTGTGGTGCCGGCTGGCCCGGCTCACCACCCGCCTGCCGTTGACGCTGGTCGGCGCGTACCGGCCGGTGCCCCGCCGGCCCGAGCTGGGGCAACTGCGCCGGGCCGCCGAGCGCGAGGACGGGCTGATCCTGTCCCTGGAGCCGCTGCCCGCGCAGGACGTCACCGCGCTCGTCACGGCCCTGGTCGGCGCCGATCCCGGGCCGCACCTCGCCCGGCTGGTCGAACGGGCCGCCGGCAACCCGCTGTACGTCCGCGAGATCGTCGACGCGCTGCGGTACGAGTCGGCGGTCACCGTCCACGCCGGTACCGCCGATATCGCCCCTGAGCTCGTGGACCGCGCACCGGCCTCGCTGGCCGCCGCGATCGACCGGCGCCTGGAGTTCCTGTCGCCCGGGTCCGCCGTCGCCCTGCGCGGCGCGGCCCTGCTCGGTCAGGACTTCTCCGTCACCGACCTCGCCGCCGTGCTGGAACGCCCGGCCAGTGACCTGATCGGCCCGCTCGCGGAAGCGGCGGCGGCCGGCGTGGTCATGGACGCCGGGGCCCGGATGGCCTTCCGCCACCCGCTGATCCGCCAGGCGCTCTACGACGCGATCCCCGCGACGGTACGGGCCGGCCTGCACCGCCACGCCGCGCAGGCCCTCGCCGAGGCCGGGGTACCCGCCGAACGGGTCGCCGCGCACCTGACCCAGACCCCGCCCGGCGGGGACGCCTGGGTGACCGGCTGGCTGGTCCGCCACGCCGGCGGGCTCGCCGACCGGGCCCCGCGGGTGGCGACCGAACTGCTGGCCCGGGCGCTGTCCCGGCTCTCACCCGGCGACCCGTCCTGGGAACACCTGGCCGTGGCCCAGGTCCGTACCCTGTTCCGGCTCGGCCGGGACGCCGCACCGCTGGCCCGGCAGGCGCTAACCGCCGGTACCGATCCGGCGGGCGCCGCCGAGATGTGCTGGATCCTCGGCGCGCTGCTGCTGCGGGCCGGGCGTACCGACGACGCCCGCGCCATGGCCCGGCAGGGCCTGGACCGGCCGGCGTTGTCGCCGGTCTGGCGGGCCCGGCTGGGCGCCATGGCCGTGGTGGTCGACGCGTACGCCGGCGGCGAGTCGGCCGCCACCGAACGGGCCGGGCAGGAGGCGCTGGCGTACGCCCAGCGCACCGGCGACCCGGTCGCGATCGGGTACTGCCTGTTCGGCCTGTCCACCGTGTACCTGGTCCGCCGGGACCAGAGCACCCGCCTGGCGTACCTGGACCGGGCCCGGTCGGTCTTCGGCGACGACCTGGAGTACCTGGACCTCCAGGTGCTCGTCCAGGCGAACCGGGCGTACGCCCTGCACCTGCTGGACCGCTTCGCCGAGGCGGAGAAGACGCTGGACGAGGCCCGGCAGCTCGCCGAGCGGCGGGCCGGGCAGAACGTACCGGTCCGACTCCGGCTGCCCACCGCGGTCGTGGCGTACTGCACCGGACGCTGGGACGACGCGCTCGACGAGCTGGCTGCCGCGGGTGAGCTCGGGGACAGCCCCCGGCACGCCTCGGTCGCCGCCGGGCTCGCCGCGTTGATCGCCGGCCACCGGGACGACCGTACCGGCGCGCTGGAGTACCTGGGCCGGATCCCCGAGGGTACCGACGTCACCTGCGGGTTCCGGCTGACCGCGCGGGCGCTGCTCGCCGAGCGGGACCGCCGGCCGGGGCAGGCCCGCGACATCCTGGCCACGATCCTCACCCCGGCGTACTCCCGGCTGGAGCGGCACATGCTGCTTCCGCACCTGGTCCGGGTCGCGCTGGCGGCCGACGACCGGGCCACCGCGGAGGCCGCCGTCGCGGCCGCCGAAGCGGACGTGGCGGCCCAGGCCAACCCCGCCCGGGTCGCGGCGCTCGCGTACTGCCGGGGGATGGCGACCGGCGACCCCGACCTGCTGCGCGAGGTCGTCGCGCACTTCCAGCGGGTGCACCGGCTGGTCGACCTGGCGCAGGCCCGGGAGGAGCTGGCCGTGCTGCTGGCCGTCGCGGGGGACGCCGACGCCGCGCGGGTCCACGCGGTGGCCGCCAAGGAGGGGTACGAGCGGCTCGGCGCGATCTGGGCCATGCGGCGCGCCGATGCCCGGCTGCGCTCCTACGGGGTACGGCTGGGTCCGCGCGGACCCCGGCGCAGTACCGCCTGCGGTGGCTGGAACGCGCTGTCCCCGACCGAGCTGACCATCGCCCGGCTGGTGGCCCAGGGCCGCTCCAACCCCGACATCGCCGGCGAGCTGATGCTCTCCCGGCGCACCGTCCAGTCCCACGTGTCCAGCATCCTGGCCAAGCTGCACGCGCGTACCCGGGTGGAGATCGCCCGGGAAGCGCAGCGTCACCAATGAAGCCGATCGTCGCCGGATGAGCGCGGGCGGTAACTTGGATGGAGTACTGGGGGGCTCCGCCGGGCTGGGTACGACCGAGCGGATGCGGGTGAGCGGCGTGGCGAACACCCTTGTTGACCGGGCCGACGAGCTGCACCGGCTGCGCGAGCTGACCACCCGCGCCGCGGCCGGACAGGGCGGCTCGATGCTCCTGGAAGGCGAACCCGGGATCGGCAAGACCTCGCTGCTGGACGTGGTCGCGCAGGAGGCGGTCCGGCTCGGGATGCGGGTACTGCGGGGAGCCGGGGCGGAACTGGAGCGGCGGCTGCCGTTCGCGGCGATCATGTCGGCGCTCGGGCTGCCCGCGGCCAACGGCAACGCCCAGCTTGTCCGCCTGGCCGGACTGCTCCGGGGCGAAGGTACCGTGCTGGCCGGCGCGGCCGACCAGCAGTACGTGGTCGCCGAGGCCATCCTCGACCTGATGGACCAGTGGTGCACCGCCGGCCCGGTGGCCCTGATCGTCGACGATCTCCACTGGGCCGACCCGTCCAGCCGGCTGGTCCTGAGCCGGCTCGGTACCGCCCTGCGCCAGCTCCCGTTGCTGCTGGTCGTCGCGTACCAACCGGCACCGGGGGACGGCGAGTTGGACAGCCTGCTGCGCCGGTTCCGGTCCCGGGGCGCGGTCTCGTTGCCGATCGGGCCGCTGGACGGTACGGCGGTCCGCCAACTCGTCGGCGAGCTGGTCGGCGGGGTACCCGACCCCGGGCTGCTCCAGCGGGCGGCGGGCGCGGCGGGCAA
>VAXX01000500.1 GCA_005885115.1 Actinomycetota bacterium
ACCGGCGATGATGGGGCCATGCGGTTTCTGTTGAATGTCTTCTGGCTGGTCTTCGGCGGCCTGCTGCTGGCGCTGGGCTATGCCATCGCGGGCCTGATCTGTTTCGTGCTCGTCGTGACGATCCCGTTCGGGATCGCCTCGTTCCGGATGGCCAACTACGCGCTCTGGCCCTTCGGTCGGGAGGTGGTACGCCGGCCGGACGCCGGAGTGGCATCGACGCTCGGGAATGTCATCTGGGTGATCGTCGCCGGCTGGTGGCTCGCGCTGGGGCACATCACCACCGCGGTCGCGCAGTTCATCTCCATCATCGGGATCCCGTTGGGACTGGCCAACATCAAACTGGTCCCGGTGTCCCTGTTCCCGCTCGGCGCGCAGATCCGCGACCTGCCGTAGCGTCGGGCCATGACGGAATTGGTAACGGTGTCGGTCGACGGTGGGATCGGCACGATCCGGCTGGACCGGCCGCCGATGAACGCGCTCAACGCCGCGATCCAGGAGCAGTTGCGGTCCGCGGCCCACGCGCTGTCCGTGGACGATGCGGTCCGCGCGGTCATCGTGTACGGGGGCGAGAAGGTCTTCGCGGCCGGCGCCGACATCAAGGAGATGGCCACCATGTCCTATGTGGACATGGCCGCCCGGGCGCCGGAGCTGTCCAGCGCGATCGACGCGATCGCCCGGATCCCCAAGCCGGTGGTGGCCGCGATCACCGGGTACGCCCTGGGCGGCGGGTGTGAAGTGGCGCTGGCCTGTGACTGGCGGGTCGCCGCGCAGGACGCCAGGCTCGGCCAGCCGGAGATCAACCTGGGCCTGATCCCGGGCGCCGGCGGTACTCAGCGCCTCGCTCGCCTGATCGGGCCGGCGCGCGCCAAGGAGCTGATCTTCTCCGGCCGGCTGGTACCCGCCGACGAGGCGCTCCGGATCGGTCTGGTCGACGCGGTGGTACCCGCCGATGAGGTCTACCCGACCGCCCGCTCCCTGGTGTCGAAGTACGTCGACGGGCCGGCCGCGGCCCTGCGGGCGGCGAAGTTGGCCATTGACGGCGGGCTGTCCGTGGACCTCGCGTCCGGGCTCGCCTGGGAATCGCAGTTGTTCGCGTCGCTGTTCGCCACGGCCGACCGTACCGAGGGGATGGCCGCCTTCGTGGACAAGCGCCCGCCCCGGTTCACCGGCCACTGACGCCCGACCCGTACGGGGCCGGTGGCCGGCCGCCTAGACTCTGGTCATGGCTGGGGCTGGGTACGCGCTCGGGGTCGACTTCGGCACCTCGAACACCGTGGCCGTCCTGCGGTGGCCGGACGGGCGCGCCCGGCCGTTGCTCGTGGACGGCTCGCCCCTGCTGCCCTCGTCGGTGTACGCCGATCCGGGCGGGACGCTCCTGGTCGGCCGGGACGCGATCCACAGCGCCCGGCTCGACCCGGCCCGCTTCGAGCCCAACCCCAAGCGGCGGATCGACGACCAGAGCGTCCTGCTCGGCGACCGTGAGCTGAGCGTCGTCGAGCTGATCGCGGCGGTCCTGGGCCGGATCGGCGAGGAGGCCCGGCGGACCACCGGTGGCGCGCCGATCCACCCGGTGACCCTGACCTGTCCGGCCGGTTGGGGTCCGACCCGGCGGGGCGTGCTGAAGGCGGCCGCGGCCAAGGCCGGGTGGCCGGACGTACGGCTGGTCGAGGAGCCGGTCGCGGCGGCCACGTACTTCACCAACGTGCTCGGTCGGCAGGTGCCGATCGGGTCGGTGGTGGTCGTCCACGACTTCGGCGCCGGTACGTTCGACGTGTCGGTGGTGGCCCGGACCGCGACCGGGTTCGAGGTCCTCGCCGTCGACGGGCGCGACGACATCGGCGGGCTGGACATCGACGCCGCGATCGTGACCCACCTCGGCACCCGGTACGGGGACAAGCCGGAGTGGGCCCGGCTGACCTCACCGTCCACTGTGGACGATCGACGGTGCCGCCGAACGCTCTGGGACGACGTACGGGTGGCCAAGGAGCGGCTGTCCCGGTCGCAGTCCGCCGACATCGCGGTACCGCTGGTCGGCGTCGACGCCCACCTGACCCGCGACGAGCTGGAGGGCCTGTCCCGTCCGGTGCTGCTGCAGACGGTACGGGTGACCGAGGGGGCACTGCGCTGGGCGAAGCTGGCCGAGGGCCGGCTGGCCGGGGTGTTCCTGGTCGGCGGGGCGAGCCGTACCCCGCTGGTGGCCACCCTGCTGCACCAGACGCTGGGCGAGCCGCCGCTGGCCATCGAACAGCCCGAGATGGTGGTCGCCGAGGGCAGCCTGTTCGCCACCTCCACGGCCGGGGCCAACCGGGCCAACACGGTCGAGTTCGAGACGGTACGACCGACGAGTGGCGCGCCGACCAGCGGAGCACCGGCGCCGACCGGTGGGCCCCCGGCGCGTACCCCGGTCTGGGCGGCTTCGGCTCCGGTGTCGGTACCCCCGGTGTCGCCGGCTCCGCCGCCGCCCTCGCGCGGGATACCGCCGCAGTCGGTGCGGGTACCGCAGCCGACCTTGATCGCGCCCATGGTCCGGCAGCCGCAGGCGGCGCCCCGGCCGGCGCCGGTGTACGGCCGGCCGCCGAACCTGTTCGTGCGCTCGCTCAAGCTCGCCGTGATCACCGCGATCCTCATCGCGGTGCCGACCGCCGTCGCGTACCTCGCCTTCCACTACGCGCAGGGCACCAGCCCCTGGCCGATCAATCTCACCTGGTAAAGCTGAGCCGCTTTCACATTCCAGTTACCATCCGGTAAGGTGGCCCGGGCGGCGAGGAGGCGACATGGGGCAGCGGATCGACGGTCATGGTGGGCAACTGGCGCTCGCGGCGCTGCGCCCGTACGGGGTGACCGAACTGTTCACCCTCTCCGGCGGCCACGTCTTCCCGATCTACGACGCCGCCCAGCAGGCCGGGGTACGCATCGTCGACGTACGCCACGAGCAGTCCGCCGTCTTCGCCGCCGAGGCGGTCGCGAAGCTGCAACGCCGGCCGGGCCTGGCCGTGCTGACCGCCGGACCCGGCGTCACCAACGGCATCTCCGGCCTGACCAGCGCCTGGTTCAACGGTGCGCCGGTGATCGTCTTCGGCGGCCGGGCGCCGCAGTTCCGCTGGGGCTCGGGCAGCCTCCAGGAACTGGACCACCTACCGCTGGTCGCGCCGGTCACCAAGCAGGCGGTTACGATCTTCGATGTCGACGAGATCGCCGACGGCGTGGGCGCGGCGGCCCGGGTAGCGCTCACCGCGCACCGCGGGCCGGTGTTCGTGGACTTCCCGCTCGAAGTCATCTTCAGTGCGGGGACTGGGGAGGTAGCTGAGCCGGAGATCCCGGTCGGTCAACCCGATCCGGAGGAGGTCGTCCGGGCCGCCACGCTGATCGCGGGGGCCCGGCGACCGATCTTCATCGCCGGCTCCGACGTGTACGCCGGGGACGCGATCGGGGCCCTGCGCGAGGCGGCGGAGGCGCTGCGGGTACCGGTGTTCGCCAACGGGATGGGGCGCGGTGCCCTGCCGCCGGAGCATCCGCTGGCGTTCGCCCGGGCCCGCCGGGTCGCCCTGGGCGAGGCCGATCTCGTCGTCGTCATCGGTACGCCGCTGGACTTCCGGCTCGGGTTCGGGGACTTCGGCGACGCCCAGCTCGTCCACATCGTGGACGCGCCGTCCCAACGCGCTACCCACGTGACGCCGGCCGCCGCGCCCGCCGGGGACCTGCGGCTGATCCTGTCGGGCCTCGCCGACTTCGCCGGTGACCGGGAGGACCACGCCGACTGGATCGAGCTGCTGCGCGCCGCCGAGGACCGGGCCCGGGCCAAGGACGCGGCGGAGCTGGCCGCCGACACCGACCCGATCAAACCCGCCCGGGTGTACGGCGAACTCAAGCGGGTCCTGGACCCGGACGCGGTCACCATCGGGGACGGGGGCGACTTCGTCTCGTACGCCGGGCGGTACCTGGAGCCGTCCCGCCCCGGTACGTGGCTGGACCCCGGCCCGTACGGGTGCCTGGGCACCGGGATGGGGTACGCGATCGGCGCCCGGGTCACGTACCCGGATCGGCAGATCTGCGTACTCATGGGGGACGGGGCTGCCGGCTTCTCGCTGATGGACGTCGAATCCCTGGTCCGGCAACGACTTCCCGTGGTGATCGTGGTCGGCAACAACGGCGTGTGGGGCCTGGAGAAGCACCCGATGCGGGCGATGTACGGGTACGACGTCGCCGCCGACCTCCAGCCCGGACTGCGCTACGACGACGTCGTCCGCGCCCTGGGCGGGGCCGGTGAGACGGTCAGCCGGGCCAAGGAGCTGGGACCCGCGCTGGACCGGGCCTTCGCCGCCGGCGTGCCGTACCTGGTCAACGTGCTCACCGACCCGACCGACGCGTACCCCCGCTCGGCGAACCTCGCCTGACGCCTACGGCGCCGGCGGGTCGTCGTTCTGGTCCCGCTTGCGCAGCTCGTCCTCGCGCCGGCGCAGGTCCTCCTCCCACAGCCGGAGCATCTCCTCCTCCTCGGCCCGGTTGCCGGCGCCCACCTGGCGGAGGAACTCGGGGTCGTCGTCGGGCGCGAGCACCCGGGTCGGTGACAGCAGCGGATCGGCGGGACCGGCGGCGCGCGCCGGCCGCCCGGCGACCAGCCAGGCGATCGGCCCGACCGGCGGGAACAGCAGGATGATGAAGACCCAGACCGCCCGGGGGAGGGCCCGGATCTCGCCCTCGGTCGACAGGCAGTCGATCAGGGCGACGACGACCAGGGCGAGGTCGAGAAGGGCGAGCAGGGGGAGTAGGCGACCCATGGGCACAACGGTAGTACGGGCGGGCCCGTACCGGGTCATCGAAGGTTCGCCACCGCCAGCAGGATTCCGCCGATCCCGACGGCCAGCGCCAGTACGCCCGGGAAGCGCGAGACCGGCAGCGACTGCCGAAGGCGCATCGCCCGTTCGACCCGGGCCCACCGGTCGATCGCCCGGAACGCCACGACGGAACCGAGCACCAGCAGGGTGATCGAGATGATCTCGCGCAGGTGCGGTACCCGCAGCGGCGGCAGGAACCCGGCGACCGCCAGCCCGCCGCCGACCAGCGCCAGCCCGGTCCGGATCCAGGCGAGGAAGGTCCGCTCGTTGGCCAGCGAGAAGCGGTAGTCCGGCGGGGTACCTTCCTGCTGGCCGGCCCCCAGCCAGCGGCGCACGGTCGCGAACACGACACCATTATCGTGGGTACGTGGCCGATCTCGACGCGCCGGCGCTGCTCGCCGTGTACGACGCCCAACTGCGCGGCGACGCGCCCGACCCGGTACCGGTCGGCTGGCGGGTGGAACGCGACGGCCCGCTCACCCGGGTGTTCATGGGCTCCTCCGGCTTCGTCGGCTACCGGTCCGTCGCCGACCTGCCGCCCGACGAGCTCGACGCGCTGATCGCCCGGCAGCGCGACATCTTCGCGGCGCTGGGCCAGGAGGTCGAGTGGAAGTGGCGCAGCCACGACCGGCCGGCCGATCTGCCGGACCGGCTGCGGGCCGCCGGGTTCGCGCCGCAGGAGCGGGAGACCGTCGTGGTCGGCCTCGCCGCGCCGCTCACCGTCGGGTCGCCGGAGCTTCCCGAAGGGGTACGCCTGCGTGAGGTCACGCAGCGGGCCGATCTGGACCGGATCGCGGCCATGGAGGGCGAGGTCTGGAGCGAGGACCGGGGCTGGCTGGCCGACGGGCTGGAGGCCGAGATCGCGGCCGGCCCGCAGGCGCTGACGATCCTGGTCGCCGAGGCGGGGGACACCGTGGTCAGCGCCGGGTGGATCCGGTACGTCGCGGGTACCGAGTTCGCGGGGCTCTGGGGCGGCTCGACGCTGGAAGCCTGGCGGCGCAAGGGAATCTACCGGGCCCTGGTGGCCGCCCGGGCCCGGTTGGCGGTCGAACGCGGGTACCGGTACCTCCAGGTGGACGCTTCCGACAACAGCCGCCCGATCCTGGAGCGCCTCGGCTTCGTCGCGCTGACCGAGACGGTCCCGTACGTCTTCACCCCGCGGTGACCACTGTCACGGATACGCGCCCGCTACCGGCGGGTAACCTGTGCGGTGTCCCACCTGGGGCGCTCGTCGATTTGACCCGTCCGGCCGGCGTCCGGAAGGCTCGGTTACCGTCGTGGGCCGGCACTCGGGTCGGACCGGCCAGGCGGCGATTGATCGTCACGTTGGAGGAGGTCGGCCAAGCGCCATGAACATCGTGGTCCTCGTCAAGCAGGTACCGGACTCCGGTGCCGAGCGCGCTCTGCGCCCGGACGACTTCACCGTCGACCGGGGCGCGGCCAACAACGTCATCAACGAGATGGACGAGTACGCCGTCGAGGAGGCGTTGAAGATCCAGGAGGCGCACGGCGGCGAGGTGACCATCCTCACGGTCGGGCCCGAGTCGGCCGCCGAGGCGATCCGCAAGGCCCTGCAGATGGGCGCGGACCGGGGGGTACACGTGGTGGACGACGCGCTGCACGGCTCGTGCGCGCTGGCCACCTCGGCGGTACTCGCGGCCGCCCTGCGCACGCTCAACGCCGACCTGGTCCTGGCCGGCGCCGAGTCGACCGACGGGCGGGTCCAGGTGATGCCGCACATGCTCGCCGAGCGGCTGGGCATCGCGGCGCTGACCGGCGCCCGCAAGCTGACGGTTTCGCCGGACGGCGCTCTGCGGATCGAAC
>VAXX01000521.1 GCA_005885115.1 Actinomycetota bacterium
CCAGCGCGTCTCCACAACCGCACCCGGCCGCCTGCCCGTTGCTCACCGCCGGCGGCACGATCGTCGTCCGGGGCTTCGCCGAAGTCGACGGCGCCGACAGCATCTGCCGGCCGTCGGCGAACAGCGCGGTGATCGTCGCGAAATACTCCTTCGTCGGGTCAACCGTCCAGCCGTGCGCGGTGTCGAGCGAACGGCAGTATGCGTCGAACAGCCGCACCACCCAGGAACTGAACGACCGGTCCTCGTTGTGCAGGTTGAAATACAACACCAACGACGTGTCACCCAGCACGTATCCCGGACGCAGTACCAGGTCCTCGAATACCGCGTTGTCGGCCGGGTCCCGCGCACCATCCGCACCCGCCGCCCGTAGCGTCGGAGTCTCCACCGGCGGCTTCGGCAGGTGTGCACGCTCCACTGTGGACAGTCGCTGCGGCGGGCCTGCCGCGCGGATCCCCGGCGGCACCATCGGGGTGGCCTTGACCGGCGCCGCGTTGGGCCGCCCCTCCCGCGGCAACGAACGATCCACCGGCCCCGGGCCGTTCATGGCGACCGGGGTACCAAACGCATGCGACTGGTGCGGCAGGTCAGTCGCCGGCAACAGCGCGGTCACCAGAACCAGCGCCAGTGACGCGGTCAACCACCGATTGCGGCCAATGCCCGGCAAGACGCGAACGACCATGACAGCTTTCCTCCCCCGTGAGCGCTGCCTGCGGTGTCACTCGACGGGTGGACGGTATCGACAGCCACCGACACTTCGTTGCCCCGGGCCAACCGTATTGGCAAATGGCGCCAGACGCCCTCAAGGTTCCGTTCTGTTCGGGGCCGATCTTCCGTCACCGCGGCCGGCGAGGGCGGCCAGGCGCGCGGCGATCCCGGCGCTGAAGACGCTGTCCCCGGACGCGACCGCGCGTACGGCGGAGAGGATCTCGTCCCGCCCCGCCGACTTGACCAGGTAGCCGCGGGCTCCGGCGCCCAACGCCGCCACGATCGCCTCGTCCTCCTCGGACATCGTCATGACCAGTACGGGGACGTGGTGCCGCGTGGTGAGCAGCCGGGTCGCCTCCACCCCGGAACCGTCCGGCAGATGCAGATCCATCAGCACCACATCGGGCGCCACCCGGGCGATCGTGTCGATGGCTTCGCCCACCCCGCCCGCCTCGGCGACGACCGCGATGTCGGTACCGGTCTCCAGCGCCGCCCGCAGCCCCGCCCGGAACATCGGATGGTCATCGACGAGCGCGATCCGGATCCGGGGCTCCACCGGGGCGTCGACCACGACCGGTCCGGGGTCGAGCGCGGGTGCGCCCCGCAGGATCTCGGCCTCGAGCTGGCGCAGGGCGGTGCCCGGGTCCAGGCCGAGCTCGTCGGCGAGCCGGTGCCGGAGCCGCCGGTACGCCGCCAGTGCCTCGCTCGCCCGTCCGCTGCGGTACAAGGCGAGCATGAGCTGCCCGACGAGCCGCTCCCGTACCGGCTCGGCGGCGACCAGGCCGATCAGCTCGTCAACCACCTCGGCATGGCGTCCCAGCCGCAGCCAGGCGTCCACCCGGTCCTCGATCGCGGTCAGCCGGGACTCGGTCAGGCCACGGGAGAGCCGTTCGCGGCCCGCGGGTGAGCCCACGTCGGCGAGCGCCGGACCGGCCCACAACCCGATCGCCTCGTCGAGCAGGGCCACCCGGGTACCGTCGTCGACGGCCGTACGGGCGTGCTCGACGAGCTGGCGGAACCGGTGGACGTCGATGCACAGCGGATCGGCGCGCAGGAGATATCCGGACCGTCCACCGACCAGTTCCACCTCGGCGGCCCCACCGGTGGTGAGGATCGACCGGAGCCGCGAGACGGACACCCGTACCGCATGGGTGGCGGTGCGTGGCGGGTCGTCCCAGAGCAGCTCGATCAGCCGCTCGATGGGTACCAGCCGGTTGACCTCCAGGGCCAGCGTGGCGAGGATGAACCGCTGCTGAGGTGGGCCGAGCGGGACGGCCCGACCACCGTCGAACGCGGTCACCGGCCCGAGCAGGCGCAGCTGCATCGCCGATCCCCTCAGCTCGCGCGCGTCGTGTCGACCTGCGACCCGTACGGCAGCCGGGCGGTCACCGTCGTACCGCCCCGCCCGCCGCGTACCTCGCAGACTCCGCCGGCATCGGCCGCGCGATCGGCCATCGACCGTAGCCCCAGCCCGTTGCGCTGGGCCCGGGGCCGGATACCGCGACCGTCGTCGGTGACCGTGAGGATCACCGTGTTCCCGGCGACCGCCAGGCGCAGTGTCGCCCGGGTCGCCGCCGAGTGCCGGATGGCGTTGGCGAGCGCCTCGGCCGCGATCCGGTAGGTCGCGAGCTCGGTGCCCGGCGACAGCGCGGGCAGCCGGTCCGGCAGGAGCAGCTCGACGGGAAGCGCCGGGTTCGACAGCCGGTCCACGAGTTCGGCCAGCGCCCCGGCCAGGCCCAACCGCTCCAACGCCGGTGGCCGCAGATCGTCGGTGATCCGGCGCATCTCGGTACCCATGTCGTGCAGGTCGCGCGGGACATCGGCGAGCAGCGACCCGCTGGCCGGCGCCGCTCCACCTCGCGGGCGACCGTCAGTTGGGCGCGGCTGGCCGCCAGCTCCTCGCGCAGCGCCAGCCCGGACACCGCGGGCGCGGCAAGGTCCGCGAGCGCCTGCAGCGCGGCCCGGTCCAGCTCGTCGAAGCGGTCCTCGCCGGTCCGGGGGGCGACGAGGAGACGGCCCACGGGCTGGCCGTGGTACCGCAGCTCGAACGGCTCCAGCGCACCGTCCGTGGTACCCACGGCGGCCAGCCGGCCGGTCCGGCCCGCACCGGTGGCCTCCAGCACGGCCGCGGGCAGCCGCAGGGCGCTCACCACGATCTGGCACACCGCATCGGGTACCTGCGTCGGCTCCACCCCGTCGCGCAGCCGCGCGGCGAGCTGGCGGGCGAGCTGGTACGGCTGAGCCCGGTCGCCGTACAGCAGCAGGTCCACCCGTGACGACACCCAGCCGCCGATCGGTCGCAGCACCAGCCCGACCAGCGCCGCGAGTACGACCAGCACCGCCGCAAACGCGGCTCCCCGGCCGGGAAGCACGGCCGACATGACCACGGCGGCGCCGCCGTACACCGCGGTGAGCAGGGCCAGCGATACGGCGCCGGCGACGATCCGCCGCGCCGC
>VAXX01000522.1 GCA_005885115.1 Actinomycetota bacterium
TGATCCTGCTGCCGCTGACCGCGGCCGGCCTGTGGTACCTCGGCCGGATCAAGGTGGGGGTGCGCGACGGCGAACTGTGGGTCGACGACGCCCACCTGCCGGTGCGGTACATCGGCGAGGTCGGGGTACTCGATGCGGCCGGCCGGCGGGCGGCGCTCGGGCCGCGGGCCGATCCGCTGGCGTTCGTGGTGCAGCGGCCGTGGATCTCCGGCGCCGTTCTCGTGGTACTGGACGATCCCGCCGACCCGACGCCGTACTGGGTGGTCAGCGCGCGGCACCCGGAGAAGCTCGCCCGTGCGGTACTGGCCGCGAAGGCTAATCCGGCTGGGTCGGCCACTGGGTGATCGCCGGGCGGGACTGCCGGCCGGACAGGTCCTTGCGGATCTGCTGGCCGAGCACCTGTGTGGCGCGGCGGTTGAGGAAGCTCGCCACGGCGGCACCGGTGAGCATCGGCCCGTAGGTGGTGAGGTTGCGGCCGAACCGGCGCAGTAGCCGGTCACGCAGTTCCTTGCGGGCGGCCATACCGAGCACCGCGGCGGCGCCCATGCCCTCCAGCATCGGGTTCACCCCGCGGCGGTGCGCCCAGGACTGGATCAGCGCGGCCGCCCGCTGGGCCGGGGTACCGGTGATCGGCTCGCCGTGCAGCTCATGCAGCTCACCGATCAGCTTGATCTCGACCGCGACGACGGCGACGGTCTCCGCCGCCAGCAGTACCGGCGCGGACAGCAGGGCCGGCGTCGCGACCCATTCGATCGCCGCCACGCCGCCGCTGGCCGCCCCGACGGCCGCGGTGGTCCGCGCGGCGTTGCGGATGAGCCGCTCGGCGATCGCCTCGTCGGACAGGCCCGGAAAGTGGGCGCGCAGCGTGTCGCGGTTGCGGATCGGCAGCCGCGGGGCGATGTCGCCGACCAGGTCGGCGATCCAGCGCATGGCCGCGCGGGGCCGGAAGAGGTCGCCGATCCCGCGTGCCCGGATCTGCGCCGCGAGCCGTCCGAGCAGCCGCCGCCGCTCGGACTGGTCCAGGTCGTCCGCGGTGAGCGCGGCCAGCGTGCCGGACAGCTCCTCCGCGGGCGCCGGCTCGTCAGCGTACGCAGCCTCCGAAGGGGTACCGGCAGCCGGTTCGTCGGCCGGTATCCCCTGGTCGGGATCGTCGGGGCTCATCGGCGGCTCAGGCGCATTCCCGGCAGATCAGTTCGCCGTTGCGCTCGATCGCGAGCTGACTGCGGTGGTGCACCAGGAAGCAGCGCGAGCAACGGAACTCGTCGGACTGCATCGGCAGTACCTTGACGGTCAGCTCCTCGTCGGCGAGGTCGGCGCCGGGTAGCTCGAAGCTCTCCGCGACCTCCGCCTCGTCCACGTCAACGACGCTCGACTGCGCGTCGACGCGCCGTGCCTTGAGCTCCTCCAAGCTGTCCTCGCCGAGGTCGACCTCGTCGCGACGCGGGGCGTCGTAGTCGGTGGCCATCGGATGTCACACTCCTGTTTGTCGAAATCGCGCCCGGTGTAACGCCAGACGACGGTGTTTCTTCCCGCCGGTTGGTGCCAATCCCGCCGCCGGAAACTGCCCCGTCGGGCGCGGTACCTTACCGCCCCGGTGGCACGGTTGTACGCCCGCCCGTACCAAGTTGTTCCCAATGTGACTGAGCCGACAGAGTCAAGCGACCCAAAGGTAGGGGTGGGGCACCCGAAGATCGGGTTCGGCACGCCGTTCGGGGTACGTGATTCGGGCGGCTGGTGCGGGCACGCGCTAACCTCGGCGAGGTTACCGCTAGTCTCAGCCGACCGTGGAATACGGACGACTCCGACCCTGAGACCACCGACGGGGGGCCGAGAAGATGAGCCTTGCTCGGGCGCGTGCCGTGGCGATCGTCGGCACGATCGTCGTGGCCGCGATCGTGGTCGTCGTCATGGCCGTGATCAAGGACCGCCAGTCCAGCGCCAGCTACGCCACCGGCGGCTGCGCGGCGGGGCAGGTCAAGGTACACGTCTGGCCGCTACCCAAGCCCGAGCAGGTCAAGGTCAACGTCTACAACGGCACGGGTACGGCCAACCCCGATGCGAAGGCCGCGAAGAAGAACCCGGTCCTCAACGGTGTCCCGGGCCTGGCCGCCCAGGTCGCCGACGATCTGCGCAACCGGGGTTTCGTGGTGGGCAAGGTCGAGGAGCACCCGGAGAACTACACCGGCGGGGCCAAGCTGCACTACGGCCCGAAGACGGTCGCGGCGGCGGCCGTGGTCCGCGGGTACTTCCTCGGGCTGACCGACCCGGGCGGCTTCGACATCAAGCGCACCGACGACGTGATCGACGTAACGCTCGGCAGCCAGTTCAAGGAGCTGGGCAGCAAGACCGAGGTCAACCAGAAGATCGCCCAACTGGGTAATCCGTCCCCGACGCGTCGTAGGCGACCAGCGCGTCGTGCAGCGCCCGGTGGATACCGGGCGGGGCCGCCAGCAGCAGGTCCGGCCCGGGTGGCGCGCCGGCCAGGCCGGTGACCAGCAGCCCGGCCTCGGCGGCGATCAGGCCGCCGGCGGCGTGGTCCCAGACGTTGAGCCCCTTCTCGAAGTACGCGTCCACCCGGCCCTCGGCCGCGAAGCACAGGTCCAGAGCCGCCGAGCCGAACCGGCGGATGTCCCGGATCTCCGGCATCAGCCGGGCCAGTACCCGCGCCTGGTGTCCCCGCCGGTCCGCCGCGTACCCGAACCCGGTGGCCACCAGCGCCTGACCCAGGTCGGTGACGGCGGAACCGGCCAGCCGCCGCCCGGCCCGGTACGCGCCCCCGCCCCGGGTCGCCGTCCACTCCTCGCCGGAGGCTATGTTGCGTACCGTCCCGGCCACCACCACGCCGTCGCGCTCGGCGGCCAGCGAGACGGCGTACTGCGGCAGGCCGTACAGGTAGTT
>VAXX01000501.1 GCA_005885115.1 Actinomycetota bacterium
TGCTGATGCTGGCCTGGAAGATCGCGCCCGCGCTGGCCGCCGGCAACACCGTGGTGCTCAAGCCGGCCGAGACGACGCCGTTGACCGCGCTGCTGTTCGCGCAGCTGTGCCAGCAGGCCGAGCTGCCGCCCGGCGTGGTCAACATCGTGACCGGCGCCGGCGAGACCGGCCGGCTGCTGGTCGAGCATCCCGGGGTCGACAAGGTGGCCTTCACCGGCTCGACCGAGGTCGGCCGCGCCATCGCCCGCTCGGTCGCCGGCACCCGCAAACGACTCACCCTCGAACTCGGCGGCAAGGCGGCCAACATCGTCTTCGACGACGCCCCGATCGACCAGGCGGTCGAGGGCATCGTCAACGGCATCTTCTTCAACCAGGGGCACGTCTGCTGCGCCGGTTCCCGGCTGCTGGTCCAGGAGTCGGTGGCCGAGGAGGTCCTCGACTCACTCAAGCGCCGGATGGCCCGGCTGCGGGTCGGCGACCCGCTGGACAAGAACACCGACATCGGCGCGATCAACTCGGCCGCGCAACTGTCCCGGATCCGTTCGCTGTCGGAGATCGGCAGCCAGGAGGGGGCGCAGCGCTGGTCACCGCCGTGCGAGCTGCCCGAGCGCGGCTTCTGGTTCGCGCCGACCATCTTCACCGGGGTATCCCAGGCCCACCGGATCGCCCGTGAGGAGATCTTCGGTCCGGTGCTGTCGGTCCTGACGTTCCGTACCCCCGCCGAGGCCGTCGAGAAGGCCAACAACACGCCGTACGGGCTGTCCGCCGGCGTGTGGACCGAGAAGGGGTCGCGGATCCTGGCGATCGCCGACCGGCTACGCGCCGGAGTCGTATGGGCCAACACGTTCAACCGCTTCGATCCCACGTCACCCTTCGGCGGCTACAAGGAGTCCGGGTACGGGCGGGAAGGCGGCCGCCACGGTCTGGAGGGCTACCTTGCCTGAGTCGCGGCTACGGATACCGAAGACGTACAAGCTGTTCATCGGCGGCGCCTTTCCGCGCAGCGAGTCCGGCCGGTCGTACGTCGTGACCTCGCTCGACGGTGCCTTCCGCGCCAACGCCGCGCTCGCCTCCCGCAAGGACGTACGCGACGCGGTCGTCGCCGCCCGGGCCGCCATCCCCAAGTGGGCCGGGGCGACCGCGTACAACCGGGGCCAGATCCTGTACCGGATCGCCGAGCTGCTGGAGGGCCGGCGGGCCCAGTTCGTCGAGGAGGTGGCGGCGAGCGAACCCGGCGACGCGCCGTCCACTGTGGACGCGGCGATCGACCGGTGGGTCTGGTACGCCGGCTGGGCCGACAAGATCGCCCAGGTGATGGGCGCCGCCAACCCGGTCGCCGGCCCGTTCTTCAACCTCTCCTCGCCCGAGCCGACCGGCGTCGTCGGCATCGTCGCACCGCCGGAGTCCAGCCTCCTCGGCCTGGTCAGCGTGCTGGCGCCGGTGATCGTCACCGGCAATACCGCGGTGGTCCTGGCCGCCCCGGACCGCCCGCTGCCGGCGGTCACCCTGACCGAGGTGCTGGCCACCTCCGACCTGCCCGCCGGCGTGGTCAACCTGCTCACCGGCCGGACGCCGGAGCTGGCCCCGTGGCTCGCCGGGCACCTCGACGTCAACGGCCTCGACCTCACCGGCGTCACCGACCCCGAGCTGGCCACCGCCCTGGAGCGCGACGCGGCGGAGAACCTGAAACGGATTCTGCGCCCGGCCGGGCGCACGGACTGGACCGCCGAACCCGGGATCGAGCGCATGGTGGCATACCTGGAAATCAAGACCGTGTGGCACCCCAAGGGCGTCTGAGAAGGCGCCCGCCCACTAGGGTGTCAGCCGAGGGAGCACAGGCGAGACAACGGAGGTCTTCGTGGCCCGTCAGACCACCGGCCGGGAAACCGAGCCCGAGATCGAGGCGCAGCGCCCGGCCAGCGCCGACGAGCTGTGGACGGCGGTACGTGTCGATCCCGTGGAGATCGCCCTGCCCAAGGGCGTGGGGTACACGCTGCGGGCGTACCGGCCGGTCGACGAGGTACGCCCGACCGACGTGTCCGAACGTGAGGACGATGTCTTCCCCGAGCGCCGACCCGACCCGGTCCTGGTTGACGAGGACGAGACCGAGTTCGACGACGAGGACGCCGGGTTCGACGACGATGACCAGACCTTCGACGACGACGGGTCCGACGCGGACGAGTCCGAAGACGACGAGTCCGATGACGAGGACGAGGAGACCGACGAGCCCGAGGAGGTACCGGTCTTCCTTGGTCGAGCCGGCAAGGTCTACCTGTTCCACAGCGCCGAGGGGCTGGTCGAGTTCGTCCGCTCGGACGCCGAGCACGACCTGACCCAGCTCGACACCTGGCCCGAGCTGGTCAAGCGGATCAGCGCGGAGGACGTCGTACCGCTGCCCGAGGACACGTACGAACTGGACCTCGTGGTCAAGAACCTGCGGGCCAGCCATGACGTGTGGGACGCGGGTCTGATCATCCAGGCCGGCGAGATCGCGCGGGATCTCGGGTACGCGCTGCGGCTCGAATCCATCATCGACGCCCTGTCTACCGGCTCACCGCTTGACGAGCTCGACGAGGCGGTCCGCGCCATCGAATCCGGTGGCATCAGCGGCTTCCTCGCCCGCCGCAGACTCAAGAAAATCGGGACGGAAGCCCCACCTCTCGGCTGGCGCCAGATAATAGGCAACATCTCAGCCGCTGTGGACTGGCGCGACTGACCCTTTTCCAGGGAGCATCAGTCCAGCAGCGCGACAGAAGTCTGGGAGGAGGGCGACGCCGTGGCGCTCGTAAGGGTGTACTGCGGTCTCGCGTCGGCACCGCCAGCGGCGACCGCGCGCAGTTCGGCCAGTGCGTGGTTGACGGCCGCGGTGGTCGACGACGCGGGCCGGCTACTGGATGTCTGCGACATCAGTGACGACGCCGTGGGCTATGCCGAACTGGGTGCGCTGCTGTCCGAGCGCTCCGGCGGCACGGCCGGCGTCGCGGTCGCCGCGGATAGCGCCGAGCACCAGATCACCCTGCTCCTCGCCGCCGCGGGTCGACCATTGTCGATCGCCGACGAGGAGTCGCTCGACGACTACGCCGAGCGGTTCGGTGACGACGACTCGCCGGACGAGATCCAGGCGGCGACCAACGAACGCCGGGCGGTGGGCCTGGCCCGGGCGTTGCAGGCCGGTGCGCTGGCCGCCTCGGTACAGGGGGCGCCACGCGAGCTGATGGCGCTCAAGCCGGTACTGGCGGCACACGCGGCACTCGCGACCGGGCGCCAGGGCGCCGCCGTCGCGCTGCGCGAGGTGCTCCGTGAGCTCTATCCCGCCGCGCTGCGGGCCTACCCCGACCCGGCCGAGCCGATCCCGCTGGCGATCCTCGACGCGCTGCCCGAGCCCGGGCTCCTGGCCACCGGTACCGCCAGCCGTAACCGGGATGCCGAGGTGGCGGCGCAACTGGCCGAGGCCGGCGTCGCCGACCTGGAAACGGTCGCCGAGGCGATCACCTCGCTGCGCGTGGCCATCGCCGAGACTCCCCGTCGGGCGGGCATCGGCAAGTCGTTGACCGCCGCCGTCGGCGAGACGGTACGGCAGGCCGTCGCCGCCGTACGCGCCTGTGACAGCGGGATCACCGCTCTCGTCGGGCTGCTGACCGAGAAGGCGACGTCCACGACACCGACGCTGGCCCGGTCGTTCCCGGTCCGGCAGCGTCCCGCCGAGGCTCCGGCCGCTCCGCTGCGTGCCGTACGCGGGGAGACCCCCGAACCCGCACCGCCCCGGCCGGCAGCTCCGGCTGCCCGCAGCGCCGCCGCGCCGCCACCGGCTCGGACCTCGACGCCACCGCCACCCGCCCGTACCCCCGCCGCGCCGCCGCCTGCGCGTACCCCGGCGACGCCGCCACCCGCTCGGACCCCCGCGGCACCGGCTGCCGCCCGGACGCCCGCCGCGCCGCTACCCGCGCGTACGCCGGCTCCACCGCCGCCGAGCACTCCGGCCGAGCCGCGCTTCGACTACCCCGCGGCACCCGCCGCCCGGTCCGGCTCGATCCCGGCTCCCCGGGCCGCCGCCGAGGCCCGCCCGACCGAACCCGCCTACGAACCGGCCGGGCCGCAGCCCGGCGTACCGGCACCGGGCTCCCGCGCCGACTGGCCGCTCAACCCCGGCCCCTCGGCCAGGTCCGACCAGGCCGTCGTCAGCGAGAGCGGCTCGTACGCCGAGGTCCCGGAGCAGCGTCCCGGTCGGGTCACCCCGCCCTGGCAGGACATGCCCAGCGAGCCGCCCGCCCTGCGACTGGTCGAGCCGGAGCCGTTGCGGGAGCCGCGCCACGACTACGACCAGCTCCGCGATTCGTGGTCGAGCCGCTCCGGCGACTCGTACGGCAGCGGTCCGGCGTTGCGGCTCGTCGAGCCGAGCTGGGCCGGCGGTACGTCCGGCGGCTCCGACGCCCTGGACAGCCCGATCACGCCGCCGAGCGACGACAGCGACGGCGACCTGCTGATCTTCGCCGAGGCGTCCGCGTGGTTCACCGGATACACCGGCGAGCACCCGCCGATCAACTGGAGCAACCCGGCCGACGAGGGCTGGCTGGCCGCCGAGAAGGCGACCACCCACCCGGTGGTCGAGGACGAGACGACGTCCGGGCTGCCCCGTCGGGTACCGCAGGCCAACCTGGTGCCGGGCTCGGCGCTGCCATCGGCCGACCGGCCGCTCCGGATCGTCCGCGACCCGGCCGCGATGGCCCAGCACACCACCGGGTACTTCCGGGGCTCCCGGCGCGGCGAGGAGGTACGCGGGTTCGCCGTCGGCGGCCGCCCCGGGCGGGAAGCCGCCGGTGGCTGGGACTTCAGCCGTGAAGGGTGGGAGTCCGAGCCGGAGGACGCCGACCGGGGGTACGAGTACCGCTCAGCGGCGCGCCGCTGAGCGGTGATCCCAAGACAGAGCGCCCGGACACCGTGAGGTGCCGGGCGCTTTTCCGTCCGTTCGTTATGCGGGAGCGGTGGCCCGCTGGCGGCGCATGGTGAGCACGTACTCGACCAGTGAGATGAGTACCTGCTTGGTCGACTCCCGGCTGCGCGCGTCGCACGACACGACCGGTACGTCCGACGACACGGCGAGCGCGTCCCGTACGTCCTGGGCGCCGTGGTACTGCACGCCCTCGAAGCAGTTGATGGCCACCAGGTAGGGCAGCCGCCGGTGCTCGAAGAAGTCGATCGCGGCGAAACAGTCGGCGAGCCGCCGGGTGTCCACCATGACGACCGCCCCGATGGCACCACGGACGAGCTCGTCCCACATGAACCAGAACCGGGTCTGTCCGGGCGTACCAAAGAGGTAGAGGATCAGGTCCCGGTCGATCGAGATACGACCGAAGTCCATCGCGACCGTGGTGGTGACCTTGCCGGGTACCGCCCGGGTGTCGTCCACCCCCTCGCCCGCAGAGGTCATGATCGCCTCAGTGGTCAGCGGGGTGATCTCCGATACGGAGCCCACCAGCGTGGTCTTGCCCACACCGAAGCCGCCGGCGATGACGATCTTCGCCGACGTCACTCGCCCGGACGTCGGGCGGTGCGCCATGTCAGAGCCTGCGAAGTCCACTCAGCACCCTCTCCAGCAGTTCTGTACCGACCGCGTCGTTGTTCTCGAACGAGGTGGGCTCGTATACCGCCACCAGCCCGTCGGCGGCCATGTCAGCGATGAGGACCCGGGCCACCCCGAGCGGCAGTTGCATCCGCGCGGCCACCTCGGCCAGGGACTGTAACCGGCCATCGCACAGGGACGCGATGTACTGGTGCTCCCGACCGTGCGAGGAACCGTCCCGCATGGTCGCGTTGCGGCCCCGGACGGTGGTCTCGACGAGCGCTTCGAGCGCGATTTCCAGCTTGGGCCGGGTCCGACCGCGGGTGACGGCGTACGGCCGGACCAGGGCACCGGTGGGCTCATCTCGTTCGACCGCCATTGCCGTTCACCTCCCTCACCTGTGGTTCTTGTCATCAGTGTCGCGCGTACTGCGGTGACGCCCCTCAGCCGAGCATGCCGGCGGCGGCCCGCGGCGACGGCGTGAGCGCGTCGCCCACCCGGTCCACCAGCAGCGCCATCTCGTAGCCGACCTGGCCCACATCGCAGTTGCGGGCGGCCAGTACGGCGAACGACGAGCCGTCGGAGATGGACATCAGGAACAGGAAGCCATTGTCCATCTCCACGACGGTCTGCAGTACGGCGCCACCCTCAAAGCAGCGGGACGCGCCCTGGGTCAGGCTGACCAGACCCGATGCGATGGCGGAGAGCTGATCGGCACGGTCCCGGGGCAGATCGCGGGACGAGGCGAGCAGCAGGCCGTCCGCCGAGACGGCGACGGCGTGTGCGACCCCCGGCACGCGATCGGCGAAGTTGGCCAGTAGCCAACCGAGATCCTGCGTTGTTGTCATGCTTCCTGCTCCTTGCCGCCTTGGGGGCTTTTGGCGTCATCTCCGGTACGGGTGCGACCGCGTTGCACACCGCGGTGGTATGCGGAGAGCAGGCCTCGAACCTGCTCCGGCGAGCGCCGGTTGGCGTTGGCCGTGGCCTTCTCCACGCCACCCGGTACGAGCTGGGCCATCGGTACCCGGCGGGGCAAGCCGGCCGAGGTGGTGCCGTCTACCTGAGGATCAGCGGCCTGTGAGGCGGCCACCCAGCCATCGTCGGCTGCGGTGTGCCAGGTCGGCTCCGGCGCGGACGGGCGTCCCGCGGACGGAGAAGTGGCCATCGGCATACTACCTGTCGTGCCGCCCGATGGTCCGCCGTTGGCCAGCGCACTGGCCGGTACCACGGGTGGCGGGGTGGCCGCCTGCGGTACGTAGGGCGGGGGCGCCGACGACGCGGGCACCTGGGGTG
>VAXX01000365.1 GCA_005885115.1 Actinomycetota bacterium
TGCTGACCCCGGCCGACGAGCCGATCGCCGCGCCGGAGCCGGGCCAGTTCACGATGGTGTACGCGTTCGGGGTCGGCGAGGTGCCGATCTCGGTGAGCGGCCGCGACGGTACCGGCGCGATCGTCCATACGCTGCGGGCGGTCGGCGCGGTGACCACGGCACTGTCCACTGTGGAGCGCGGCGGGTCCCGCTGCGCCGGCGGGTCGGGACGCGATACGGTCGGTGGTTGCGGCGTACCCGCGATCGGGACGGAAGGCCCCGGGTACGAGGGCCCGGCGGCCGGGGCGAGACGGTTGCGGCACGGCAAGGATGGAACCAGGGGACAAGAACGGAGGGTGGAGCGATGACCGACAGCCTTGCCGCGTCGTACGCGTTCTGCCGTGACCTGCACCGGACGTACGGCCGCACCTACTACCTGGCGACCCGGCTGCTGCCGGCGTGGAAGCGCCCGTACGTGCACGCCCTGTACGGCTTCACCCGGTACACCGACGACATCGTCGACCGGTTGGAGCGCGCCGGGGCGGTGACCGACCGGACGGCCGCGCTGCACTGGTGGACCGCCCGCTTCACGGCCGCCCTGGACGGCGTACCGGTGCACCACCCCGTACTCCCGGCGGTGCTCGACACGATCGCGGTCTTCCGGCTCGACCGGGCGGACTTCACCGCGTTCCTGCGGTCGATGGAGCTGGACCTGTCCGTCACCGAGTACGCGACCTACGACGATCTCCTGACGTACATGGAAGGTTCGGCCGCGGCCATCGGCACGATGATGCTGCCGATCCTCGGCGCGCCGGATCTGGCGGCCGCCCGGGAACCGGCCCGCCAACTCGGGCTGGCCTTCCAGCTCACCAACTTCATCCGCGACGTCGGCGAGGACCTTGACCGGGGCCGGATCTACCTGCCGCTCAAGGATCTCGCCGAGTTCGGCGTCACGCCCGGGGAACTGGCGGCCAAACAGGCCACCCGGCCGGTACGCGAGCTGATCGCCTTCGAGATCGACCGGGCGCGCGAGCACTACGCGAAGGCGGCGCCCGGGATCCCGTTGCTGGAGCGGTCTTCGCAGCCGTGCGTCCGGACGGCGTACCGCGCGTACGGGGCGATCCTCGACGAGGTCGTCCGGTCGGGGTACGACGTGTTCCGGCGGCGGGCCACCGTGCCGGCGGTACGCAAGCTCGGCATGGTGGTGTCCAGCCTACTGACCCCGGCGGGCCGCCCGGTCCGGGGACTGCCCGGGGAGCCGCACTGATGAGAACGGTCACCGGCCCGACCGATCGGGTGGTGATTGTCGGCGCCGGCCTCGGCGGCCTGGCGTGCGCGCTGCACCTGGCCGGAGCCGGCCGCGCGGTGACCGTGCTGGAAAAGGAGTCCGAGCCCGGCGGCCGGGCCGGACGGCTGCGCCTGCACGGGTACGAGTTCGACACCGGCCCGGCCGTGTTCACCATGCCGGAACTGGTGGACGAGGCGCTGGCCGCGGTGGACGAGAAGCTCGCCGACTGGGTCGAGTTGTTGCCGGTCGATCCGGCGTACCGGGCGCATTTCCCGGACGGCTCGACCCTTGACGTCATCGCCGATCCGCCCCGGATGGCGGCCGAGGTGGCCCGGGTGTGCGGCCTGCGCGAGGCGGAGGGGTACCTGCGCTTCGTCGACCACGCCCGCAGGCTGTGGGAGCTGGAGCGGCGCGACTTCATCGAACGTAACCTGGACAGCCCGCGGGATCTGTTGACCGGCAACCTTTTCCGGTTGGTGCTCGCCGGCGGGTTCGGCCGGCTGCAGCGGAAGGTGGACCGGTACCTGCGGGATCCGCGTACCCGCCGGGTCTTCTCCTTCCAGGCCCTCTACGCCGGCCTCGCCCCGCACGACGCGCTCGGCCTCTACGCGGTGATCGCCTACCTGGACGCGGTGCGCGGCGTCTGGTTCCCACGCGGCGGGATCCACGCCATCCCGCGCGCCCTGGCCGCCGCGGCGGGCCGGCACGGCGTCGTCTTCCGGTACGACACCACGGTGTCCAGTGTGGACATCGCACACGGCCGGGCCACCGGCGTGGTCACCGCCGCCGGTGAGCGGATCCCGGCCGACGTGGTCGTGCTCAACCCCGACCTGCCGGTCGCCTACCGTGACCTGCTGGGCCAGGAACCCAGACCGCTGCGCCCGTCACCGTCCGCCGTGGTGCTGCACATCGGATCGACCCAGCGGTACGGGCGCATCGCGCACCACAACCTCCACTTCGGACGGTCCTGGCGGGGTACGTTCGACGAGGTGATCCGGGCCGGCCGGTTGATGAGCGACCCGTCGTTGTTCGTCAGCAATCCCACCCGTACCGATCCGGCGCTGGCGCCGCCCGGCCGGGAGGCGTACTACGTCCTCGCGCCGGTACCCAACCTGGTGACCGGGTACCGCGACTGGCACGCCGGACTGGCGGAGCGGTACGCGCAGGAGCTCGTGGCCACCCTGGAGGCACGCGGGTACGTCGGCTTCGGTGCCGGCGTACAGGTATCCCGGATCGTGACCCCGGCCGACTGGGCGGCGGCCGGGATGGCCGCCGGTACGCCGTTCGCCGCCGCGCATACGCTTTTCCAGACCGGACCGTTCCGACCCCCGACCCTCCACAGTGGACTGTCGAACGTGGTCTTCGTCGGCTCCGGTACCCAGCCGGGGGTCGGCGTACCGATGGTGCTCATCTCCGGCAAGCTCGCGGCGCAGCGCGTCACGGGGTGAGCGAGGTGACCGCCGTCGACGCGGTGATCGCGGGCGGGGGCCTGGCCGAGGACGGGACGGTGACCGTGGAGGGGCGGCGCGTCAACGGCGCCTGGGTGTTCGACAGCGTCACCGGACCGGCCGCGCATCCGCCCGTCGACGCCGCGCCGGGCCGGTTGACCCTGCCCCGTGCGGCACTGACCGGCCGGCGGCGAAGGTCCCCCGCGCTGGGGGCCAACGGATCTGTGCGGTTGGCCCCCAGCGTTGTGAGGTGTAGGTAGCGCGACCGCGAGGAGGCAGCCATGAAGCGGTGGTACGTCGACGATGTGATGACCCGGGAGGTCGTCACCGTCGCCCCTGGCATGGGCTACAAGGACATCGCCGATCTGCTGGTGCGCCGTTCGGTCAGCGCCGTACCGGTGGTCGACGCCGACCGGCACGTGCTCGGAGTGGTGTCCGAGGCCGATCTGCTGGCGAAGCTGGAGTACGCCGACCGGGTACCCCGGCATCTGCTCGCCACGAGGCGGCTGCGCAGCGGGCGGCAGAAGGCGGCCGGGGATACCGCCGGTGAGCTGATGACGGCTCCGGCCGTCACGATCCGGCCCACCGAGACGGTGACCGGTGCGGCCCGGTTGATGGAAGCCGCCCGGATCAAGCGGATGCCGGTGGTGGACGAGCAGGACCGCCTGGTGGGTATCGTCTCCCGGCGGGATCTCGTGCG
>VAXX01000366.1 GCA_005885115.1 Actinomycetota bacterium
TGCCGCAACGTCGCCATCCGCGACATCACCATCCTCAACGGCGGCCACTTCGGCATCCTGCCCACGGGCGTGGACAACTTTCGCATCGACAGCGTGGTCGTGGACACCAACCGGGACGGCATCAACGTCGACTGCTGCAAGAACGTGCGGATCTCCAACACCACGGTCAACTCACCGAACGACGACGCGATCGTGCTCAAGAGTTCGTACGCGCTCAACGAGGTGCGGGCCACCGAGAACGTGACGATCGACAACTGCATGGTCAGCGGGTACGACCTCGGCACGCTCGTCGACGGTACGTTCAGGACCGGCCCGTACGGGCGGACCGGTCGGATCAAGTTCGGCACCGAGTCCAACGGCGGCTTCAAGAACATCGCCATCTCCAACGTCATCTTCGAGTACTGCCGGGGCTTCGCCCTGGAGACGGTCGACGGCGGGTTGCTGGAGGACGTGACGATCAGCAACATCACCATGCGCAACGTCCAGATGCCGTTCTTCCTGCGGCTCGGCGCCCGGATGCGCGGCCCGGCCGGCCTGCCGATCGGTACGCTCAAGCGGGTCAGCATCAGCAACGTCATCGCGCACAACGCCGATCCCCGGTACCCGTCGACGATCGCCGGGATCCCGGGGCACAACGTGGAGGACGTGCGGATCAGCAACGTACGGCACCACCTGGTCGGTGGCCTGTCGATGGCCGACGCGGTGGCCGACCCGCCCGAGCTGGAGAACGCGTACCCGGAGCCGACGATGTTCGGCACCCTGCCGGCGTACGGGTTCTTCATCCGGCACGCCAACGGCCTGGACCTGGACAACGTGGAGGTCCGGTACGAGCAGCAGGACACCCGCCCGGCCGTGGTGCTCCGGCACGTCGCCGACGCCGACTTCCACCACGACCGGGCCGACAAGGCGCCCGGGGTACCGACCTTCGTGCTCGACGACGTGGACGGGTTCATCGTCACCGACAGCCGGCCGGTACCGGATACCCGGCTGCCCGACCACGTCGACCACCAGGAGCTGTAGCCCCTCAGTCCACGCGGACGTGCAGCGCCTCGAGTCCGCGTAGCAGCGGGTCGTCCCGGAACCGCGGCGGTGCCGCGTCCGGGTCGAGCCGCAGGTGCGGGAACCGGTTGAGCAGTGCCGGGAAGTACGTCTGCCCCTCGATCCTCGCCAGCGCCGCGCCGACACAGAAGTGGATACCGAAGCCGAAACTGAGCTGCCCGTTGGGTTTGCGGGTCAGGTCCAGCCGTTCCGGGTCGGGGAACCGCGCCGGGTCGCGGTTGGCCGCGCCCACCACCGGGTACAGCAGCTGGCCCTCCTTGATGAGCTGGCCGCCGACCACCACGTCCTCGGCGGCCAACTGCGGCGTCATGATGGGCGCCGGGCCGTCGTAGCGCAGCAGTTCCTCGGCGGCGTACTCGGCGAGCCCGGGATCGTCACGCAGCACCCGCATCTGGTCGGGGTGGCGCAGCAGCGCGAGCGTACCGTTGCCGAGGTAGTTGGCCGTCGTCTCCAGTCCGGCGTTGAGCATCGCCATGCAGTTGAGGATCAGCTCCTCGTCGGTGAGCCGGCCGTCCGGGCCGTCCGCCGCGATCAGTGTGGACAGCAGATCGCTTTGCGGGGCAGAGCGGCGCTGCGCGATGAGCCCGGTCAGGTACCCGGTGAACTCGTTCATCGCCTCGTGCGCGCCGCGGGCGATGGCCGGCGCGTCGGTCGCGTACTGCGCGCCGAGCAACGCCATCATCCGGGTGGCGAGCTGGGTCATCCGGGCGTGCTCGGGCGCCGGTACCCCGATGAACTCCATCACCACCGTGGCCGGCAACGGGTACGTCACCTCCGCCAGCAGGTCCCCGCCACCGCCCGCCTCGATCCGATCGAGCAGCCCCTCGGTGATCTGCTGGATGCGTGGCCGCATCGCCTCCACCATCCGTGGCGTGAACGCCTTGCTCACCAGCTTGCGCAGCCGGGTGTGGTACGGCGGGTTGGCGAACGGGAGAGCCTTGCCCAGCAAAGCTTCGAAGGCGGCCCTCCGGTCGCGGTCGGCCTGCGGCACCCGAGGGTGTCCTCGTAGTGGATCGGCGCGTTCTCCCGCAGCGCACGGTAGAAGGGGTACGGGTCGTTGAGGAACGCCGGATCCAACGGGTTGAACGCGATGGTCGTCTCGGCCGACCCGGCGTTGGTGAGGGTGTTGGCGCTGCGCCGTTCCTCCTCGGCCAGGCACCGGTGTACCGCGGCGGCGAGCACCTCGTCGTTGGGCTCGACGAACATGGTGAAGTGGTCGCCGGGAATGTCCACAGTGGACAGCTCACCGAGGTCGACGTCCTCCCAGCCGTTGACCGGCTTGTCCAGCGGCAGGGCGGTGTTGCGGTGCGGCTTCATCACGGGCGGGAACCCGCCGGTCGCCTTGACGAGGGTCACCTTCAGGTCCGACGGGCGCGGCTGGTACCGGACATTGGCCTCCAGGTTGGCCTGGTACACCCGGAGCATGTTGGTGATGTGCTCCTCCACCGGCAGCGAGCCGTTCGCGCCGAGGAACCGCCCGAGCCGCTCCTTCTGTTCCGACACCGCCAGCGACGGGTCGATCTCGACGCCGGCCGGACCGCCGGAGGCGAACGCGAGCCGGTTCATCGTCAGCAGTTCCTCGCGGGCGGCGACCTCGTCGACCGGCGGCAGCGGCTGGCCCGGGATCGGGACGTACGCGTCCAGCAGCACGATCCGGGTCACCTCCTCGCCGGCCTCGCGCAGTTGCCGGCCCATCTCGTTCCAGCGGCGCCTCGGAGCCGTCGTACCCGGGCGCCCGCAGGCCGTAGAAGGGTCGCGCCGAGCCGACGTCACGGGCCAACGGGAGCAGGTAGTACGCGGCGCCCAGCGCCCCGCCGACGCAGAAGAACGGCCGGGCGGCGGTCAGCCCGAGCAGCAACGTGGACGGGCTCGATGAAGCCGGTACCGTGGTCCCGCCGAGCGCTTCGGCCATCGCGTCGATGGTCGGGTGCTCGAGGAAAACCGTGTGCGGGACCCGGAAACCGAGCCAGTCCGACAGTCCGGCCTGCAGCGCCGCGACCGAGATGGACTGGAGCGCGAAGCTGTCCAGCCGCGCGTCGGGCGCCACCGCGTCGGACGGGAGCTTCAGCTCGGCCGCGATGTGCTCGACCAGCCAGTCGCGCAGTGCGGTGAAGGACGGGCGGGGCCGGTCGACGCTGAT
>VAXX01000514.1 GCA_005885115.1 Actinomycetota bacterium
TCAGCTGGCGGGCCGCGAGGTGGTCGATGGCGGTGTCGTCGGCGGGTAGGCCCAGATCGGCGAAGGTAGGACCCAGCCGCACCCGCATGCCGGCGGAGAGTGGGTCGTCGCGGGCAATCGACCAACCTCGGCCGGGTGCCCGGGGGATCTCGAACCCAGCGTACGGGTCGTCCTCGGGGAGGAACTGCCAGATCCACACCTCGCCGGGTTCGGCGCCCCAGCACACCAGGTGCGGCCCGTCCGGGTCCTCGGTCAGGCCGATCAGGGCGGAGGGGTACTTGGCATGGAGCGCAGCCGCGCGCACCGCGACGGCGACCTTGTGGTGGGACCGGTCCCGGACGTCGATGCGGCTCTTGAAGATCTCGTCGGGTATTGCGCGGCGGGTCGGCCCACGCCCGGTACGGGCGGTCGACAGCAGGTGCGGTAGCTCCCCGGGCTCGTCCGGGCGGGCCGATCTGTTGGGCAGCACCGGGGCGAGTACCTGCCGGACCCGCTCCGCTGCGGCGAGGTCGTAGTTGACGAGGCGGGTGGTGGCCAGCAGCCAGTACCCGCCGCCGGCCAGACGGGAAACCTCGGCGAAGACAGCCGTCTCTCGCAGCGCCGCCTCGCCGCCCAGGCGGTCCCCGACCGGCTCGGCGAGGATGGTCAGCCACGAGTAGCCGCGCGGGCTGCGATTCGCGCGGCGTACGGCGTTCCACGGGAACAGGCCGAGGTTGTGCTCATACGAGGTGGCGAAGTCCAGCAGGCCGGTGTTGTCGAAAGAGATCTCCCCGTACGCCGGGGCGCAGGTGTCAGCCACCGACCGGACCAGCCCGAGCAGCTGCCGCTCCTGGTGGGCGTCACCGGCGAGGACATCCCTGGAACCCTGGAGCTTCATGCCCCACCAGTTGTATGCCGGCAGGTCGACGTAGCGGGCCGACAGCCCCAGACGCGGGAACCCGGGATGCAGGCGACCCGGAACGAGTCCGGCCAGGCGGTACAGGGTGAACGCGAGGATGACCGACGGGCCATCGATGGCTTCGAGCAACGCGTCCCACGCGGCCGCGGAGTATGGGCTCCAGTCGCTACGCGAACCGAAGTAGGCGCAGCACTCGGCCCAGACATCACCCGGTTGGCCGCCCCACCACTCCGGCCTGTCCGCCGGCGCGACCGCGCGGTCGTTGAGTTCCTGCCACAGCTGCCCGCCGAGTGTCTCGACGGCACCGGTGAACCATTCCCGGGTTGCGCGTGCGAGTAGCTCCTGTCCCGCCTGCTCCGCCTGGATCGACAGCTGCGCCTGCAGTACGGGCGCGGGCGTCGGCATCTGCATGTGTACCCACTCCCGAAACGATCATTGATAGACACGCTACCGGTCATCGGGCGAGGGTGAACATCGACTTGGTGAGTACCACGGCACCGGCCGTCACACCGCAGATGATCGACATGATGCAGGCGCCGACTCCGACGACGAGGAGTGCGGTCCCCCCGAAGATCGCGACATCACCCCACGGGTCGTCTTCGACCGCGCCCGGGTCCATGTACGGATTGGGGTAGTCGCCGCCGCGGTGGGCGCGGCGGTAGTCGTCGGCGGCCGTCCAGCCATCACTTGTCCCTCCGTTCGGCGGACGCCGTACGGGTACTCTCGCCGGCACAGCGAGGCGCTACCGGGCACAGGCGGAGCTGGCGTCAAGCCGACAAAGGATGCATCGACGGATGCTACCGTGGCGCGTAACCGCAGCGAGTCGCATGAAGACCTGACGCGACGGCCGCAGCAGGCCGTCCGGGCGCGGGGCTGGAATGTGGACGTGCGTTGTTAGTCACCGTCGAGCTGGTTCTGACACTGCTGGAGCTGTTGGCACCCGGACAGCCGGCGACCGGCGGGGGCGGGCTGCTACGCGGGTACCGGTTCCTACCGGTCGACGAGGCCGACCAGGTTTACGTCTTTGATGCTTACGTCGGTGGCATGGCAAGATGTGCGGATGAGTGGACGCCGGCCGGCGACGTCGATCGCCATCATCGGCATGGCCGCCAGGTTTCCCGAAGCCGACGACGTCGAGGCGTATTGGACCAACCTCGTCAACGCCGTCGAGAGCATCTCCCGCGGCACCAACGCAGCCGCGGCTACTGGACCGGTGAGCGTCGGCGCGGGATTCGTCCCCGCCGTGGCAAGGGTGCGCAACATCGATCTCTTCGACGCCGACTACTTCCGGATCCCGCCGGCCGAGGCCGTCATCATGGACCCACAGCATCGCGTTCTCCTCGAGGTCGCGGTGACTGCGTTGGAGGACGCCGGATATCACGCCGTAGCCGACAAGACCATCGGCGTGTTCGTTGGTTGTGGCGAGAACTACTACCTCCGCGACTTCGTCAACGGCACGGACACCCGGATCCTGGCCGCTAACGAGAAGGATTTCCTCGCGGCACGTATCGCCTTCAAGCTGGGCCTTACGGGTCCCAGTGTGACCGTGCAGGCAACATGCGCGACAAGCCTTACCGCGGTAGCGCTCGCGTGCACCGCGCTTGCGGCGGGCGACTGCGACATCGCGCTGGCCGGCGGGGTCAGTCTGCTCATGCCCGACATGGCCGGGTATGTGTACTCCAGTGGCGGAATCCTCTCTGCCGACGGACGGTGCCGCCCGTTCGACGCCGGTGCCTCCGGCACCGTTCCGGGGTCCGGCGCGGCCCTGGTGGTGCTCCGGCGCGATGACGACGCGACCGCCGATCGCGACCATCGCCGCGCAGTCATCCGCGGGTGGGCTATCAACAACGACGGCGGGTCGCGAGCGGGGTTCACCGCACCCAGCGCGACGGGCCAGCAAGCGGTGATCCAGGCGGCACTCGCGCATGCAGGCGTCGCCGCGGACGATGTCGGCTACGTCGAGACACACGGCACCGCGACGCCGATCGGTGACCCGGTCGAGTTCGAGTCACTGCGCCGGGTCTTCGCGACCGGCACCCGCTCGGGCGAATGCGTGCTCGGCGCGGTCAAGTCCAACATCGGTCACGCCGACGCCGCGGCCGGGATCGCCGGTCTCATCAAGGCCGCGCTGGCCGCCGAGCGGGCGACGATTCCGGCTACGCTGCACTTCGAGTCGCCGAACCCGGAGGTTGATCTGGCCGGCTCCCCGTTCACGGTGCGCTCAGAGACCCGGCCGTGGACGGGCGGCGCACCGCGCGTCGCAGGCGTTAGCGCGTTCGGTCTGGGCGGAAACAACGCGCACGTCGTGCTCCAGGCGGCCGACAGCCGTCCGCCCGCCGGGTCAGCGCGCCCCGGGCAGGCGATCGTGCTGTCGGCGCGGACCGAAGCGGAACTGCGGGAACTGCGTTCGGCAATGGCCGGCCGCCTGCGACGGCGGTCCGACCTGAGCCGCGCCGAACTGGCCGACGTCGCGTTCACTCTGGCGGTCGGCCGTCCGCACTTCGAGTACCGCTGGTCGACCTGCGTCTCGGACGGAGCGGAACTGCTCGCGCGGTTGGCCCTCCCCGCCACGCCGCCCCGGCCCGCGCTGCGCTGGTCACTGAGCATCCACGGGACGTACCAGCAGATCGCCGTCGCGGGCCGGCGTCTGGCAGCCGACGAGCCGCTGGTCCGCGCCGCTCTCACCGAGCTCGGCGCGGTCGCCGTCGCTGGCGAGCAGGCCGGTGACGAGGAGTCGGACCTGCGTCTGGCGGCGCTCACCGCCCTGTCAATCACACGAGTGCTGTCCCGGCTCGGGCTAACCTTCGCACGCATCGACATGCCGCGGTGGGCGGCGCCGGTACAGGCGTTCGTGTCCGGTGGCGCCGATGCCGGGCTGCTGGACCAGGCCCTGCACGACTGCACGCCCGACGGCGACGTGGGCGACGCCCGTGCCGGCACTGGCCGCATCCTGGCCGGGCCGGCGTTCGACCTAGGCGAAACGATCGGTTTCGCCTGGGCGCGGAGCGCACTCGTCGACTGGAGCGGGTACTTCGCGGTCGAGGAGCGGGGCCGCGTCCCGCTCCCGAGCTATCCGTTCAGCCGCCGTCGGCACTGGCTCCCACGGATCGCTCCGCACGCGCCGGAACCGACACGCCAGGCCGGTCCCGAGCCCGCGACGCGGACGACCGACGTGCGCCGTACGGTGGAAGCCGTCTGGCGGGACGTGCTCGGGCTGGACGCGATCGACCACGAAGCGCACTTCGTTGACGACCTCGCCGGCGACTCCATGTACGCCGTCGAGATCGGTGCCCGGCTGCGCGAGATCCTGCATGTCGAGGTGCCGCTCGACCTGCCATACGTGGCGCCCACGATCGACAGCGCGACCCACTACATCGAGTCGCACCTGCTCGGCTCGGCGACCGACCAGAAGCCGGCGGACAACTGATGCCGGCACCCGTCACCCGGCTCGGCCTGCAACTCGCTGGGTACGCGTTTCCCGGCGTCGCTGACGTGGACATCTTCGCCCGCGTCAGCGAGGTGGCGCGGACCGCCGAGGCCGCCGGCTTCGACAGCCTCTGGACGATGGACCACCTCCACCAGATCGACGCCGTGGGTAGCCCGGAC
>VAXX01000502.1:0-7243 GCA_005885115.1 Actinomycetota bacterium
ACCAGGAAGATCACGATCGAGGTGAGGAAGATGGTCTTGCGGCCGTACAGGTCGCCGATCTTCCCCCAGATCGGCGTGGACACCGTGGTACCCAGCACGTAGGCGGTGACCACCCAGGAAAGGTGGGACAGGCCGCCGAGTTCGCCGACGATGCGCGGCAACGCCGTACCCACGATGAAGTTGTCCAGCATCGCCAGCATCATGGCCAGCAGCAACCCGGGCAGCACGACCAGTACCTCACGCTGCATCCCGGCCGGTCGATCGCCGGCGGTGGTGGTGTCCGCCATCGTGCCGCCCCCTCATCAATGGTCTAGCTGGCACAAACAATTGCCATCATCGACAGTATCGGACGGGGACGCGCCCCAGTTGAACCTTCGACCTGCTCCTGGACGCCATCGACCCTGGGCGGTAGCTCGCTCAGCCGAGGGCGGCCAGGTCCTCGGCGGACAGGCGCATGCGGCCCCTGGTGCAGGGTCCAGGCGAGCCGTACCTGGTGCGGCGTCGCGCCGTGCGCCCGCGCCACTGCGCGGATCGCTTCGCCGTGGTCGGCCGCCGTACCCGCCTCGCGGCCGGCACCGGCCAGCGCGAAGAAGGGTACGTACGCGATGCCCCGCTGCCCGCAGGTCCGTACCAGGTCGTCGTCGGTACGCCGCCAGTCGACCGCGTACCCGTTCTGGACGCAGACGACCGGCGCGATGGCCGGTACCTCGTCCAGGTGGTCCACCCGCACGTTGGACAGGCCGAGGTGGCGGATCAGCCCGGCATCGCGCAGCGCGGCGAGAGCGGCGAAGCGCTCCGCGACCGAGTCCCGGCCCGGCCGCTGCATGATCCGCAGGTTCACCACGTCGAGGTGGTCGCGGCCGAGCCGGCGCAGGTTCTCCTCCACCTGGCCGCGCAGCGCCGCCGGGGTGGTCGCCCCGGCGAGGCCGCGCACCGGATCCAGGCCCGGTCCGACCTTCGTCACGATCACCAGATCGTCCGGGTACGGCGCGAGCGCCTCCCGGATCAGGTCGGTGGCGTACCGGGTCGGGCCGCTACCGACGCCCAGGGTGCCGCCCGGTGAGACGTAGAAGGCCGCCGTGTCGATGTGGTTCACGCCCAGCTCCACCGCCCGGCGCAGCACCCTGATCGCCACGTCGCGATCAGGGTTCGCGGTGATCCGCATCGAGCCGAAGCCCATCCGGTTGACGGTACGGTCACCGAGGGTCCAGGTGCCGGCAGCGGCCGCCGTGACCCCGTCGCTAGCCACCCGACGACCGTACTACGCGGCGCTACGGGGTGACGGAGATGGTGAGCGTGCCGTTGGTCGTACCGCTGAAGTAGTTGGTACCGCTGCCGTTGAGCCCGATCGAGGTGCCCTGCCAGGTGAAGCCGCCCGAGCAGGTGACGTCCGGGCTGATGGACTGGATCAGGAAGATCTGGGTCAGGACCTTGCCCTGCGCGTCCGGCGAGAGGGTCTGGCTCTGCCCGGCGTAGTCGCCGTTGCCGGTCTGGCCCAGGCCGTTTCCGGCGCAGTTGCGGGTGTACCCGCCGCCCATGGTGATCTTCTTGATCCCCTCGGGATCGTTGGCCAGCAGGGTGACCCGGAAGTCGTCGCCCTTCTTGCCGGACACCGTACCGCTGCCGACGATGTCGGTCGCCGTGCTGTTCGTCCGGTTCTCCACGTGCCACTTGAGGGTCGGCGGGGTGGAGTCGGAGGTCGGCTTCGGTACCGTCTGGCAGGCGCTCGCGCCCAGCAGCACGGTCACGGTCAACAGGCCCAGCACTGACCTACGCATGGTGTCTTCCTTCGGTGGGGGCCACCGATGGTAGGGGCGGGTCGGGCACCCGGCTCGGCTGTGTCCTGAGCCGGACACCGACAGGTTGATGCTGGGCATCATCAGGGTCGGCACGACCCTTTGGACGCTAGTACGAGCGGTCCTGACCGAGGACGTGCTGGGCGACGTAGTTGAGGATCATCTCCCGGGACACCGGCGCGATCCGCATGGCCCGGGTCAGACCCAGGAGGGTGGCCACGCCGTACTCGGTCGTCATTCCGTTGCCGCCCATGGCCTGGATCGCGGTGTCCACGGCCAGCGCGGCGGCGTCGGCGGCCGCGTACTTGGCCAGGTTGGCCGCGGTACCGGCCTCCAGCTCCCGCCCGGTGTCGTAGTACGTCGCCGCCTTGGCGACCATCAGCCGGGCGAGTTCGACCTGGATCTGCGCGTGCGCAAGGGGATGCGCGACACCCTGGTGGGTACCGATCGGGCGGCCCCACACGGCGCGGCCCTTGGCGTACCCGGCCGCGCGGCCCAGGGCGTACCGGGCGGTGCCGATGGACGACGCGGCGACGATGATGCGTTCCGGGTTCAGGCCGGCGAACAGGGCCGGCAGCCCGGCGTCGGTACTCTCGCCGACGAGCGCGCCGGCCGGTACCCGGACGTCGTCGAGGTAGAGCAGCCACTGCCTCTCCGGCGCGGTGATCTCCATCTCCAGCGGCGACCGGGACAGACCGGGCGCGTCGGTGGGGACGAGGAACAGCGCCGGCTTCAGCTTTCCGGTCGCTTCATCGGCGGTACGGGCGACGACGAGCACCAGATCGGCCTCGTCCACGCCGGAGATGAACGCCTTGCTCCCGCGCAACAGCCAGTCCCCGCCGTCGCGGCGGGCGATGGTGCCCAGCCGGTGGAAGTTGGAGCCGGCCTCCGGTTCGGTGATGGCGAAGACGACTTTGGTGGAGCCGTCGGCGATACCGGGAAGGTGGGCGCGGCGCTGTTCCGGCGTGCCGTGCCGGGCGAGCACGGTACCGGCGATCGCGGGCGACACCACGATCAGCAACAGCGGGCAGCCGGCGGCGGCCAGTTCCTCGGCGACGATGGACAGTTCGGTGATGCCGGCACCACCGCCGCCGTACCCGGTCGGCAGGTTGACGCCGAGGTAGCCGAGCTTGCCGGCCTCGGCCCACAGTTCGGTGGTGTGGCCGCCGGCCTTCGCCTTGCCGACGAAGTACCCGTGCCCGTACCGGCGGCCGAGCGCGGCCACCGCCTCGCGCAGTGACTTCTGGTCGGGGGTGTCGTCGAAGTCCATGGTTAGCCTTCCGGTTCGGCGTCGGTGACCGCCTCGGTGACGGCCTCGATGACGGCGAGGACGGCGCCCGCGTCGACCTGCTGGCCGGGGGAGACCGGGACCGCGGTGACCGTTCCGGAGTGCGGTGCGAGGACGGAATGTTCGAGCTTCATCGCCTCCAGGGTCAGCAGCAGCTCGCCGGCCGCGACCCGCTGTCCGGCCGTGACGGCGATCCGGCCGACCGCGCCGGGCAGTGGGGCGGTCAGCGACCCTTCCCGCGCGGCCCGACCCTGGTCGGGCTCGGGGAAGCGGGGCAGCTCCGTGAGCACCACCGAGCCGTCCGGACCGTCCACATAGGACACGTCCCCGACCCGGTGGACGTCGTACCGCTGGGCGACCCCTTCGACGTCCAGCGTCACCTGGTTGGGCGTCGCGTCGTGCGCACCGGCGTCGTACTCGACCCGGATCCCGCCGGCGTACTCGACCACGTGGGGCAGGGCGCGGACGTTGCGCCAGCCGGACGGGAACCGTCCCGCGTGCGCGGCAGCACGTGTCAGGGCCGCCGCGAGCGCATGGTTGTCCACAGTGGACACCAGCGGTACGAACACCTCCGGGTGCCGGTCGAGGTACCCGGTGTCGGTGTCGCCGGCCAGGAACTCCTCGTCCCGCAGGACCCGGACGAGCAGGTCCCGGTTGGTGACCACGCCGTGGATCCGGGCCCGTACGAGTGCTGCGGCCAGCGCCCGGGCGGCCGCACGCCGGGTCGGTGCCCAGGCGACGAGCTTGGCGAGCATCGGGTCGTAGTGCACGCCGACCTCGGTGCCGTCCTCGACGCCGCTGTCCAGCCGCAGCCCGGGCCCGTGCAGCGGTCCGAACGCGACACCGGGTACGTCGAACCGGTGCAGCGTCCCGGTCGAGGGCAGCCAGTCGTTGCCGGGGTCCTCCGCGTAGAGGCGTACCTCGATCGCGTGACCGCGTACCGGTGAGGGCCCGGTCATCGGCAGCGGTTCGCCCTCGGCGACGAGCAGTTGCAGCCGTACCAGGTCCAGCCCGGTCACGCACTCGGTGACCGGATGCTCGACCTGGAGCCGGGTGTTCATCTCCAGGAAGTAGAAGTCGTTGCCGGCGACCAGGAACTCGACCGTACCGGCGCCGACGTACCCGACCGCCCGGGCGGCGGCGACGGCCGCACCGTACAGGCGCTCGCGCACCGGTTCCGGGACCGCGGGCGAGGGTGACTCCTCGACCAGCTTCTGGTGCCGGCGCTGGATCGAGCACTCCCGTTCGCCGAGCGCGAGGACCGTACCGTGCCCGTCGGCGATGAGCTGTACCTCGATGTGCCGGGCCCGTTCCAGGTACGGCTCGCAGAAGACCGTACCGTCGCCGAAGGCCGCCGCCGCCTCGCGCCGGGCCGCCGCGACCGCCCCGGTCAGTGCGGCCCGGTCCCGGACGACGCGCATACCCCGCCCGCCGCCCCCGGCGGATGCCTTGACGAGCACCGGGAACTCGGTAACCTCGTCCGGGTCCATTGTGGACAGTACGGGTACCCCGGCGTCGGCGACGGTCTGCTTCGCCGGCACCTTCCAGCCCATCGCCGCGATCGCCTTGGCGGGCGGGCCGATCCAGGTGAGTCCGGCGTCGGACACCGCCGTGGCGAAGTCCGCGTTCTCCGACAGGAACCCGTACCCGGGGTGCACCGCGTCGGCGCCGGACCGCTGCGCCGCGGCGACGATGAGGTCACCGCGCAGGTACGTGGCCGACGCCGCGCTGCCCGGCAGCCGTACCGCCCGGTCGGCGGCCCGGACGTGCGGCGCGCCCGCATCGGCGTCGGAGTACACCGCGACCGTACCGATCCCGAGTGACCGGCAGGTGGCGAAGATCCGGCAGGCGATCTCGCCCCGGTTGGCGACCAGGAGTCGGCGGATCATCTCGCTCCTCACATCCGGAAGACGCCGAAGTGTTCGGCACCCTGAACCGGTCCACTGTGGACAGCCGACAGCGCGATCCCCAGCACGGTACGGGTGTCCCGCGGGTCGATCACCCCGTCGTCGTAGAGCCGGCCGGACAGGAACAGCGCCGCCGACTCGGTGTCGATCTGCCGCTCGACCAGCTCCCGTACCCCGGCCGCCGCCTCCTCGTCGAACGGTTTACCCCGGGCGGCGGCCGCCTGCCGGGCCACGATCTCCATCGTGCCGGCGAGCTGCGGTCCGCCCATGACGGCGGATCTCGCGTTCGGCCAGGCGAACAGGAACCGCGGGTCGAAGGCGCGGCCGCACATGCCGTAGTTGCCGGCCCCGTACGAGGCGCCGATGTTCAGCGTCAGGTGCGGTACCCGCGAGTTGGCCACCGCGTTGATCATCAACGCGCCGTGCTTGATGATGCCCGCCTGCTCGTACGCCGAGCCGACCATGTACCCGGTGGTGTTCTGCAGGAACAGCAGCGGGGTCGCCGAGGCGTTGGCGAGCTGGATGAACTGGGCGGCCTTCTGCGCCTCGGCCGAGAACAGGACGCCCTGCGCGTTGGCCAGCACCCCGACCGGGTACCCGTGCAGCTCGCCCCAGCCGGTCACCAACGCCGTGCCGTAGCGCGGTTTGAACTCGTCGAAGTCCGAACCGTCGAGGATACGCACCAGGATTTCCCTGGGGTCGTAAGGGATCCGCAGGTCCGCGCTCGGGATCCCGAGCAACTCCTGCGCGTCGTACCGGGGCGGGGCAACGGTGTTCCGGGGTGGGGGACCGGCCTTGCGCCAGTTGAGCCGGCGTACCACCATCCGCGCCAGACCGATCGCGTCCCGTTCGTCACGGGCCAGGAAGTCGGCCAGGCCCGAGGTACTCGCGTGCATCAGCGCCCCGCCGAGGGCCTCGTCGTCGGTGTCCTCGCCGGTGGCCATCTTCACCAGCGGCGGCCCGGCCAGGAACACCTTCGCCTGCCCGGCAACGAAGATGGTGTAGTCGGACATGCCGGGGATGTACGCGCCGCCGGCCGTGGCGGTGCCGAACACGACCGCGATCGTGGGCAGCCGGGCGGCACTGGCGGCGGTCAGATCCCGGAACACCCGTCCGCCGGGGATGAAGATCTCCGACTGGGACGGCAGGTCGGCGCCGCCGGACTCGACCAGGTTGATCAGCGGTAGCCGGTTCTCGGCGGCGATCTGGCTCAACCGCTGGGTTTTCCGCAGCCCGTACGGGTTGATCGCCCCACCCCGTACCGTCGGGTCGTTGGCGATGATGAGGCACTCGACGCCTTCCACGGCACCGATTCCGCCGACCACACCGGCGCCGACCGGGTAGTCGGTGCCCCAGCCGGCGACCGGGCACAGCTCCAGGAACGGCGCGTCCCGGTCCAGCAGCAGCTCGATCCGCTCGCGGGGCAGGAGCTTGCCACGGGCGTGGTGGCGTTGCGCGTACCCGGGTCCGCCACCCGCGACCGCGGCGGCCAGCGCCTCGTCCAGCTCGGCCAGGCGCTGCCGCATCGCCTCGGCGTTGTCGACCGCTGTCATGCCAGCCCTTCCGGTACGTCGACCAGGCGCGAGCGCAGCCACTCGCCCAACGCCTTGCCCTGCGGATCGAATCGCGTCGATCCGGCCACCCCGGTGCCGAGCAGCCCGTGGACGACGAAGTTGAGCGCCCGCAGGTTCGGCAGCGGGTACCGGTCGATGGCCAGGTCCGCCGTCTCGGGGAGCAGCTTCCGCAGCGCGTCGACGGTGAGGAAGCCCTGCAACCATTGGTACGAAAGCTCGCTGCGGGCCCAGACCCCGAGGTTGGCGTCGCCGCCCTTGTCCCCCGAGCGCGCCCCGACGACGGTGCCCAGCGGCATCCGCCGGGTCGGGCCGACCACGGCCGGCGGCGGCACCGCTGGTTGCGTCGGCACAGCGGGTTCCGCCAGGACCGGTGGCGGTGGGATCGCCACCCGCGAGCCCGACGGCAGCACGGCCACCTGCGCGACCTCCTGCTGTGGCAGCGATCCGGCGGTGAAGACCGGGACCGCGACGGCGTCGGCGGGCGGGGTGGTGAGGCTGCACCCGGGATAGGACGCGAGCGCCAGTTCCACCGCCGCCTGGGAGAACGCGCGTCCGGCCCGCTTCGGATCAGGATCGCTCAGGTGTACGTGCAGCAACGCGCTCGCCGTCTGCGTGGTGTCCGCGTCCGGACGGTCCGTCCGCGCGAGCGTGAACGTCAGCCCGTGCGCACCGACAGCG
>VAXX01000502.1:7257-7892 GCA_005885115.1 Actinomycetota bacterium
GACGACCTTCAAGGTCGGCGGCGGCGGGCTGCCGCGGACCTCCGACACGGCGACGCGATCGGCGCCGTCCTGCCGCAGCGCGATCGTGTCGAAGTGCGCGACCACGTCCGGCCCCAGGTACCCGGGTGGGCCGATCTCGTACAACAGTTGTGCGGTAACGGTTTCCACGGTCACCGCGCCGCCGGTACCCGGGTGCTTGGTGATGACGCCCGAGCCGTCCGCGGCCACCTCGGCGATCGGGAAACCCGGATGGCGTATGTCGGGAAGCTCGGTGAAGAACGCGAAGTTGCCACCGGTCGCCTGCGCTCCGCACTCCAGGATGTGCCCGGCGACGGTAGCGCCGGCCAGCGCGTCGTAGTCTGTCCGCCCCCAGCCGTACCGCCAGATCGCCGGCCCCACCACGAGCGAGGCGTCGGTGACCCGCCCGGTCACCACGATGTCGGCCCCGGCCGACAGGCACTCGGCGATGCCGAACGCCCCCAGGTACGCATTGGCCACCAAGGCATCCGGCACCGGTACCGCGTCCCCGGTGACGTACCCGATCCGCAGCGACCCGTCGAGTGCCGACAGCGCCGCTGCCAGGCCCGCCGGGTTCACCCCGCCGGCGTTGACGACGATCCGTACCCGCTTGTCCA
>VAXX01000515.1 GCA_005885115.1 Actinomycetota bacterium
GCGCTGCGGCTGAACATCCCGACCGTGTTCGTCTCCGGCGGCCCGATGGAGGCCGGGAAGACCGTCGCGATCGAGGGCGTCGTGCACTCCCGGATCGACCTGATCGACGCGATGATCGCCTCCTCGAATGAGTCGGTGACCGACGCGCAGCTCGGCGAGATCGAGCGGTCGGCCTGCCCGACCTGCGGGTCGTGCTCGGGCATGTTCACCGCCAACTCGATGAACTGCCTCACCGAGGCGATCGGCCTTTCGTTGCCGGGCAACGGTTCCACGCTGGCGACGCACGCTTTCCGCCGGTCGCTGTTCGAGCGGGCCGGTTCGGTGATCGTGGACCTGGCGCACCGGTACTACGACGGCGGCGACGAGTCGGTACTGCCGCGCAACGTCGCGTCCCGGCACGCGTTCGAGAACGCGATGGCCCTCGACGTCGCGATGGGCGGGTCCACGAACACCGTGCTGCACCTGCTCGCCGCCGCCCGGGAGGCCGGGCTGGACTTCGGCGTCGCGGACATCGACGAGGTGTCCCGACGGGTACCGTGCCTGGCCAAGGTTGCGCCGTCCTCCACGTACCACATGGAGGACGTACACCGGGCCGGCGGGATCCCGGCGATCCTCGGCGAGCTGGACCGGGCCGGGCTGCTGCACCGCGACGTGGTTACCGTGCACTCCGGCTCGGTGGACGAGTGGCTGGGCGCCTGGGACGTCCGGAGCGGCTCGCCCTCGCCCGAGGCCGTCGAGCTGTTCCACGCCGCGCCGGGTGGCGTGCGTACCACCGAGCCGTTCTCCACCAGCAACCGTTGGGACCGGCTGGACCTGGACGCCGCCAACGGCTGTATCCGCGACCGCGGGCACGCGTACTCCCAGGACGGCGGCCTGGCGATCCTGTTCGGCAACATCGCGCCCGAGGGTGCCGTGGTGAAGACCGCCGGGGTACCCGAGGAGGTGTGGACCTTCAGCGGTCCGGCCCGGGTCTTCGAGTCCCAGGAGGACGCGGTGACCGGGATCCTCGCCGGCGCGATCGTGCCCGGTGACGTCGTGGTGATCCGGTACGAGGGCCCCCGGGGCGGCCCCGGGATGCAGGAGATGCTCTACCCGACGTCCTTCCTCAAGGGCCGGGGCCTGGGCAAGGTCTGCGCGCTGATCACCGACGGCCGGTTCTCCGGCGGTACCAGCGGCCTGTCCATCGGGCACGTCTCCCCCGAGGCGGCCAGCGGCGGGCTGATCGCGCTGGTCGAGGACGGCGACCTGATCGAGATCGACATCCCGACCCGGCGGCTGAACCTCGCGGTCGCCGCCGACGTCCTCGAGGCGCGCAAGATCACGCAGGAGAAGCGGGACCGCCCGTACACGCCGGTCGAGCGGACCCGTCCGGTCTCGGCCGCGCTGCGCGCGTACGCCTCGATGGCCACCAGCGCCAGCGACGGCGCGTACCGCCGGGTCCCCGAGTAGCCCCGCAGGAGGGCACCATGCACGTACCTCCGCTGTTCCATCTCGCCGCCACCGACCCGCAACTGGCCGGCCTGATCGACGACGAGGCCCGGCGGCAGCACGACAAGCTCCGCATGATCGCCTCGGAGAACTACGTCTCGACCGCGGTCCTGGAGGCCACCGGCACGGTGTCGCCCGGGCCAAGGACCTGTTCGGCGTGGACCACGCCAATGTCCAGCCGTACTCCGGCTCCCCGGCCAACCTCGCTGTGTACCTCGCGTTCCTGCAACCCGGCGACACGGTCATGGGCATGGCCCTGCCGATGGGCGGGCACCTCACCCACGGCTGGTCGGTGTCGGCCACCGGCAGGTGGTTCCGCGCGGTCCGCTACGGGGTGCGGCAGGACACCGGCCGGGTCGACTTCGACGAGGTCCGCGCGCTGGCCCGGGCCGAACGACCAAAGATCATTTTCTGCGGGGGTACGGCGATTCCGCGCACCATCGACTTCCCCGCCTTCGCGCAGATCGCCCGGGAGGTCGGCGCGGTACTCGTCGCCGACATCGCGCACATCGCCGGGCTGATCGCCGGTGGCGCGCACCCGTCCCCGGTCGGGTACGCCGATGTGATCACCACCACCACCCACAAGACGCTGCGTGGCCCGCGCGGCGCGATGGTCCTGTCGACCGCCGAGCACGCCTCCGTCCTCGACAAGGCGATCTTCCCCGGACTCCAGGGCGGACCGCACAACCACACGACCGCCGGGATCGCCGTCGCGCTGCACGAGGCCGCCCAGCCGGCCTTCCGGGAGTACGCCCGGCAGATCGTCGCCAACGCCGCCGCCCTGGCCGCCGCGCTCACCGAACGGGGCTTCGACCTCGTCTCCGGCGGCACGGACAATCACCTGATCCTGGTCGACCTGACCGGCAAGGGCATCGGCGGCAAGCCGGCCGCGCAGGCCCTCGACCGCGCCGGTATCGAACTGAACTACAACACGGTGCCGTACGACCCGCGCAAGCCCTTCGACCCGTCGGGCATCCGGCTCGGCACCGCCGCGCTGACCACGCGCGGGCTCACGCCCGAGCAGATGCCCCAGGTCGCGGCCTGGATGGACGAGGCCATCACGGCCGCGCTCAAGGACGACGAGGCGGCCGTGGCCTCGATCGCCGCCGAGGTACGCGAGCTCCTCGCCGGGTACCCGATGCCCGGCTTCGCCGCCTCGTAGCCGCGCTCAGCCGCCGGCCACGCTGGGGAGGACCTGGATCTCGGCGCCGTCCGGTACCGAGGACTCCGAACCGGCCAGCAACCGGCAGTCCTCCCCGTTGATGTACACGTTGACGTACCGGCGGATCTGGCCCTGCTCGTCGCGGATCCGCCGTTCCAGCCGGGGCCAGCCCCGGGCCAGCTCGTCGAGCACCCCGCCGAGGGTCCCGCCGGCCGGTACCTCGATCCGGCCCTGCCCGCCGGACTCGGCGCGCAGGACCCCGGGTACAAGAACGATCACGCTCATACCGTCACGCTCATACGAGAGCCGCCCGGACGCTGAGGATGTCGGGCAGGTGCGCGGCGACCTGGTGCCACGACTCGCCCTCGTCCCGGCTGGCGTACACCTCGCCGGACCGGGTGCCGAAGTAGATCCCGGCCGGGTCGGCGTCGTCGGCGCACATCGCGTCCCGCAGCACCGTCGGGTAGAACGGCTCGTCGGGCAGCCCGTCGGACAGCGCCGTCCAGGTGCTACCGGCGTCCTCCGACCGGTACACCCTGCAGCGCAGCTCCGGCGGGAACCGCCTGCCGTCGGATTCGATGGGGAAGTTGTAGATCACGCCGGACCGGTGCGGATGGGCGATCATCGCGAACCCGAAGTCGGTGGGGAGCCCGTCGGCGATCGACTGCCAGCTCGCGCCGGCGTCGTCGGACCGGTATACGCCGTGGTGGTTCTGGGCGTACAGCCGGTCGGGGTCGCCCGCGTCGCGGGCGACCTTGTGCACGCACTGGCCGTACTCCGGGAACTGGTTCTCCGGGTTGAAATATGCCTTGATGCCCGAGTTGCTCGGCGCCCAGCTCGCGCCGCCGTCGAAGGTCCGGTAGACCCCGCCGGTAGACATCGCCACCAGCACCGCCGCCGGATCCCGTGGGTCGGGCAGCACCGTGTGGACCGCCTGGCCGCCGAAGCCCGCGCCCCAGTTGGGCCGGTGCGGGTGGTCCCACAGCCCGTCCACGAACTGGTATGTCCGGCCGCCA
>VAXX01000516.1:0-1376 GCA_005885115.1 Actinomycetota bacterium
CGGTCGGGCTGGTTGGCCGGACCGGGTGCGATCTGCCAGACCCGCTCCAGCGCCTTCTCGGTCCGCTCGGGGAACGCCAGCGGCGCCTGGTCGGGCTCGTGCCACGTCTGTCCGAGGTCGTCGCTGGTGACCAGGCTCGGACCCCAGTGCGAGGCGGCCATGCCGGCGAGCACGCGCGGCTGGGCCCCCCGTTTGTCGATCGCCACGGCGTAGACCCCGGTCATCGGGTAGTGCGGGCCGGACACTTCCCACGACTTACGATCGTCTACGGCGGTGGCCAGGAACAGGCCTTTCTCTGTGCCGATAGCCAGAAGCACCGTCATAGAGGGCAGTATGCCCCCGCCGTCCGACAGGATGCGAGGATTGGCTGGTGAAACGGGTCAGCTTCCGTCAGCACTCCGGCCTGACCATCGCCGGGCTGGTCGCCTTCTTCGGCGCGATCCCGGTCGCGACGGCCCGGTGGTACCTGCTCCCGCTGCTGCTCGTACCGCTGGCCGTGGCCGCCTGGGCGTGGCGCTCGGGCACCGACGCGACCCCCGAGGGCCTGACCATCCGGGCGCTGTTCGGACGGCGCAGACTTCCATGGGCACGGGTCGCCGGGTTCGTGCCGGAGGGGCGCCGGGTCAACGCCGTCCTCGACGGCGGTGGGGTACTGCGACTTCCGGCGGTCACGCCCGGTGACGTACCGGCCCTGCTGGTCGCCGGCGACCAGAAGCTGGCGAAGGTCAGGAAGGCGGCTCAGTAGCCGTCGTGTACCTGGTTGATCAGCGGCTGACCGGCGACGTACCGGCGGATCTGATCGCCCACCAGCCGGTACGCCCGGCGCATCAGCCCCGGTACCGCCCCGCCGACGTGCGGGGTGAGCAGGAAGTTCGGCATCTCCCACAGGGGATGGTCGGCGGGCAACGGCTCCGGGTCGGTGACGTCCACGGCCGCCCCGATCCGGCCGGTACGCAGCTGCGCGGTCAACGCTTCGGTGTCCACCACCGGCCCCCGGGCCCCGTTGACCAGCAGCGCACCGTCCGGCATCCGGGCCAGGAAGTCGGCGTCCACCAGACCGGTCGTCTCCTGCGTCAACGGCACGATCAGCACCACGATGTCGGCGTCGGGCAGCAGGTCGGGCAGCTCGGCCACGCCGTGTACGCCGTCCCGGGCGGTACGGGCGACCCGGGTGATCGAGGCGACCTCGAACGGCGCCAACCGGGCCGCGGTCGCCTCCCCGATGGCGCCCGCCCCGACGATCAGTACCCGCTTGTCGGCCAACTCGTCGGTCGGCGCGTACCGCCGGCTGGACCACTCCCCGGCCGCCTGGGCCCGGGCGAAGGCGGGGAACCGGCGCAGGTACGCCAGGATCGCGGTGAGGATCCACTCCGACG
>VAXX01000516.1:1446-3612 GCA_005885115.1 Actinomycetota bacterium
GACAGGAACGGCGGTACCCAGAACTCCACGTCCGCCGGGTCGGACGGCAACGGCGCGTCGGTGGCGGGCAGCAGCTCAATGGTGACGTCGGCCGGCAGCTCACCCAGATGTGGCAGGCCGGCCTCGTGCGCGATCCACACCTTCACGGGTACCGACGATAGCCGTGACAGTGCCCAGCGGCCCGTTGTGGTGGCCCGGCTACGCTGGCTGGCGTGATCGCGCCCGCCCGGAAGGCCGCCGCCCTCGCCCTCGCCGTGGGGCTGCTGGGCGGGTGCAGCTTCGGCCCGCCGCCGCCCGACGAGTCCGGTGCCCCGCCGAAGCTGCCCACGCCGTCGGTCACGCCCAGCGGCGACGGGGGCGACGCCCAGGCGGCGGTCGAGGTCATCGCCCGGAACCTGGCCGTACCGTGGGGGCTGGACTTCCTGCCCGACGGCACCGCGCTGGTCACCGAGCGGGACAGCGACCGGCTGCTCAAGGTCTCCCTGACCGGGGACGGGGCCAGCCCGAGCCCGGGAGCCGGCCCGGCCGGGCCGGTCAGCCAGGTGCAGACGATCCCGGGGGTGGCGCGCGGGGGCGACGGCGGGCTGCTGGGCGTGGCGGTGTCGCCGAACTACCAGACCGACAGGAGCGTCTTCATCTACTACTCGACGGCGCAGGACAACCGGGTGGCCAAGCTGACCCTCGGGGGGACCCCGCAGCCGATCCTGACCGGGATCCCGTACGGGGCGACCGGGGACGGGGGCCGGCTGGCCTTCGGACCGGACGGGTACCTGTACGTCGGCACCGGGGACGCCGGTGACCCGAAGCTCGCCGCGGATCCCAAGAGCCTGGCCGGGAAGATCCTGCGACTGACCCCGGACGGCAAGCCGGCACCGGGCAACCCGGGCGGCACCGTGGTGTACGCCGGCGGCTTCCGCGACGTGGAGGGGCTGGCCTGGGACCGGGCCAAGCGGATGTACGCCACCGATCTCGGCGGTACGTCCTGGGACGAGATCAACGTGATCGCGCCCGGGCAGAACTACGGCTGGCCGGCGGTCCAGGGCCGGGCCGGGGACGCCCGGTACCCGGATCCGTTGCTCAGCTGGCCGTCCGACCAGGCCGGCTGCGCCGGCGTCGGGGTCAGCGGCACCGCCCTGGTGACGGCGTGCCTGGCCGGCACCCGCCTGTACGCGGTCCAGCTCACCGACTCGGGCACCGCCCTGGGTGCCCCGCAGCCGCTGCTGTCGAAGAAGTTCGGCCGGCTGCGTACCGTCGTGGCCGCCCCCGACGGCTCGCTGTGGATCACCACGTCGAACAGGGACGGCCAGGGTACGCCCGGCCCCGACGACGACCAGATCCTGCGGATCGTGCCGGAGGGCGGCGCGGGTTCCCTGAGCTGAGGACCGGGTTCGCGAGCTGACGAGCGGTGCCCACGAAGATCGGCGAGGATGGTGGGCATGGTCAACTGGCGGACCGTCTGGACCCACGTACGCCGCGTGGCGCACGCCGCCCACGAACGGCACCTGGGCCGGCACCTGGCCGGCGGCGCCGGCCTGGTCCTGGTCGCGCTGTTCGGGATGAGCATCGGGCTGCTGCTGGGCGGGAAGGTACACCAGGACGTCGGGCCCTTCGGCGCGGAGTTCAGCCTCCGGCCCTCGCTCTCGGGTGGGACGACGGTACAGATCCCGCCGCTGGGCTCGCTGGACCTGCGCAGCCACCGGGGGCCGGCCCACCTGGAGGTACACCTCGACGCGCTGGACCAGAAGCGCACCGAGGCGCTGGTCACCAACCCCAACGGGCTCAACCAGGCCAGCCAGAACGCGGTCGTCGACGTCCAGCGCGGGGTGACCCGGCTGGCGTTGCAGGCGGCCGCGGCGGCGCTGCTCGGTGCGCTGGCGCTCGGCGCGCTGATCTACCGGGACATGCGGCAGATCGCCATCTGCGGGGTGGTGGCGATGGTGGTCGTGGCGAGCAGCGCGGTCGCGGCGCTGGCCACGTTCCGGCCGAACTCCGTGGAGGAGCCGCAATACCACGGGCTGCTCGCCAACGCCCCGGCCGTGATCGGCGACGCGCGCAACATCGCCAACCGGTTCGACGCGTACAAGGCCGAGCTGCAGCGGCTGGTCAACAACGTCAGCCGGCTGTACGGGACCGTGTCCACGTTGCCGGTGTACCAGCCCGACGCCG